>QLUI01000274.1 GCA_018725345.1 Bacillota bacterium
TTACAAAAAGGAGCCATTTAACAATCCCGAGGTGCGCAAGGCCCTGGCTTATGCAGTGGACAAAGAGGCCCTGGCCAAGGCGGTAATGGGGAAATGGGTTGACCCCGCCTTATACGGCGTACTCGTGCCGGCGCTGCCTTTTACGAAGCCCCAGAACTCGTAATGGTATCCCTTTGACCTGGAACGAGCCAAAACAATCCTGGCCGGGCAGGGCTGGAAGCCCGGCCAAGACGGCATCCTGGTAAAAGGAGGCAAGAAACTGTCGGTGGACATCGTCGTCAGCGCCAAGGAACTGGATGACAAACAGGTGGTGGAAATTGTCCAGTCTCAGTTCAAAAAGGTTGGTGTGCAGGCTAATATCAAGGCCCTTGAGCCCGGTGCTTTTTCCGACGCCCGTAAAAAAGGGGAGTTTGACCTAGCCTACTTTTACGCCGGGGGCCCCGAGTGCCGGATTTTCATGCGTTACGGCTGGCAGTTCTATTCTAAGGGTAGCACAACTACCCTCCCATTTATACAAATACGCAGCTGGATTCCATTGTCGAAAAGGCATTGACCACCTTCGACGACCGGGAGCGTGAAGATGCCTTCGCTCGTTTGGGGAGTTACGTCAATGAGAACGCAGCGGTCATACCGGTTCTTTATGATAAAGTGTTTGCCGTTATAGGAAAAAATGTCCAGGGATTTAAATTTAATGGATCGGATCCCGATTTCAGCGGGGTAACCGTCGGGACAAAAGAATAATAACCATTCAGGGGCTGGCTTTATACGCACCCCCAGTTTCTTATCTTGGTTTAGGAGGGGTTTTCTTGATAAATATGGCTTTGCAAGATAAAATTACCAGGTGCTGGGATGAAGGAGCCGCGACCTATGATAATCAATACGGTCACGGCCTGAAAAGTAAAGAAGAGAAAATGGCCTGGCAGGAAACCTTGAAGGAGTCGGTGGGTGCAGTCTCCCTCCGTATTTTGGACGTGGACACCGGAACGGGCTTTTTGGCCCTGCTCCTGGCTGAACTGGGCCATCGCTGCAGCAGGGTGGACCTTTCGCAGGAGATGTTGCAGCAGGCACAAAAGAGGGCCCGGCAGGCCGGGATCAAGATCGATTTTCGTAGTGGAGATGCGGAGAAGCTGCCGTTTAAAGACAGTAGTTTCGACGTGGTGATCAACCGCCACCTGCTCTGGACACTGCCCCGGCCGGAGGCAGCTTTGCGGGATTGGGTGCGGGTGCTCAAACCCGGTGGGAAGTTGATCGTCATAGACGGCAGGTGGGTTGCGCCCGATATTTTCACTAAAGTGAAGCGTTTGGCCGGGAATTGCTTAATTGCCCTGGCAGAACGGCGCAACCCGTGGAAGTGGATGGGTCATTACGGGAAAGAAATACAAAAGCAACTGCCCTTCATGGGCGGGGCGGGCCCGGACAAGATCGTGCCGCTCCTGGAGGCCGCCGGGTTAACGGATGTCTCCATTCAGCCCTTAACCCGGGTGATGGAGGCCCAAAAAGCGGCCATGCCCCTGCGGTATCGCCTGGTTTACGCCCACCGGCGGTATCTGGTGACCGGCAGGAAGCCGGAATAGTTTTGAACCCCTGCCGGTCCTGTGGAAAGGTGGGATGATTAGTGCAGCTCATTTTAGATGTCCTGCCCGATGTCCTGAAGCTGTGAAAGAATGTGCTGCCTTCCATGTTGCTGGGCTGCTTTCTGGGAAATTTGTTTCATAATACTGTTTTTCTGCAGCGTCTGGGCCGGGGAATACTCCTTCTGGCGCGGCTGGGCCATTTGTGTGCGGTCTGTGCCGCCTCCCTCGCCCTGTGTCTGGTCGACCGGATTGCCGCCTATACCATGCTGGCCGAGCTGAAAAATACCGGGCTAGTCGGGGCCCGTGAGGTGGTGGTTTCTTTTCTGGTTTCCGCCCTTCCCACCGGATTATATTTTACGATTTTTTTCTTCAGCCCGGCGGTTATCGCTTCTCTGGGGTGCCGCACCGGCGCCATATACCTGGCTATTTACCTGGCTGTAAGTATAATGGTCAGCGCCGTGGGGCTGCTGCTGGGCAGACTGCTTTTACCGCGGCCGGACAGGGGTCAGGAAGGGCGTGAACAGAACCGGGAAGCAGTTCATATATCGTGGCGTGACAAACTGGTAGCGGCGGCGCGGCGAGCCATTAGCGCTTTTTGCCGCCTAGCCGTGGTTTTCATGACCGTCACCTTTCTGGTATCAATCCTGCTGCATACGGGTCTGGTCAACCAAATACTGCGGCAGGTTGACCCCTTCTTGAGTTACCTGGGTCTGCCCGGCCCCGTGCTCTTTGTTATTACTACCGGTGTGATAAGCATGATTGCCGCCATAGGTGTCCTCGGCCCCATCCTGCAGGCCGGTCTGGTCACTCCGGCGGATGCTGTTGCCGCGCTTTTGATCACTTCGTTGCTGCATTACCTGTATGAATTCTGGAGCGGCGGGCTGGCCACCAATGTTTCCATTTTCGGACCTAAATTGGAGGGCATGGTGAGCGTGGTAGCGCTGGTGGTGCGGGAATGTGCGTCGTTCCTGGCTCTGGGATTGGTGCTGCTGCTGCTCTAAGTTGTTTCGCAGACTTTATGGTTACCGCAGTATGCATTGAGAAAGAAGGTGCTATCGTAATGAAAACAACAAAGATGGGAATTCTTTTGTTGACTTGCCTGTTGGTTGTCGTAGTGATTGCGGGATGCGCATCGGGTAAAAAAGGTACAGATGTTGGCGCCAACAAGTCGCTGGTGCTTGCTGTGTCCAGCGATGTTAACAACTGGGATCTAGTCCGGTTCCCCGACGGAGACGCCCGCTTTGCCTGGTCCCAGATATACGAAACCCTGGTGCGACTGGATACCGAATTGAACGAAGTGCCCGGCCTGGCCACCTCCTGGGAGCCCGGCGAGGAAGGAAAAGTTTGAAAACACTATGATTTAGGCGCTATCCCAAAAAAGGGCACAACAAAGTAGACCACTTAAA
>QLUI01000275.1 GCA_018725345.1 Bacillota bacterium
CAAGTCTAAAGTTGCCTAATGTGTTGATGCAGATGCGCTCTTTGTCAAAGTCGCTGATGCCTAATGCATACTGCACCCGGTAGTCGAAATACAAGGCGGCTATTGTATCTTCGTCGGTCCAGCCGTTTATCTCTTTTAACATCAAAAGGCCGACGATCATGTTCACCGGCGCGTTAGGACGGCTGTAGTTTTCGCTGTAAAGTAAAGCGAAGCGGTTTTCGTCTATCTTGGAGAATATTGATTTGAAGAAGTATTCGGCCCAGCTTTTATGCAGCACTTCGCGCACATATTTCGGGTACTGAAGGTAGGGGTCGGTAAGGTTCAGCTGTTTTTCTGCCGGGTTTCTTTTGAACATGGCACGGGTCCCTCCGTATTCTGGCATATTTGAGATGTATTCCTATAACTCAATTATATCGGAAAAACGCTGTATTTTAAAGCTTTTTTGCGATTTTAGGCGAATATTTGGGCCGGCTCGCTGCTAATGCTAACTGGTTATGATTAAGTTGTCGTGTTGCGTTTTGGCTTAAAGTGACCTTTTTGGGGTTGAATCAAAAGTTGCTTTTGTGGTATAATAGTCATAAGGGAAAACATCCTCTGGTTCTTTTTTGTGTTAAGAAAGAATTCGCCAGAATATGGGGGTTTTCCTGCTTTTTGCTCGATATTTCTCCGATTTTCTTTGTTTTTCCCCTTTGGGGTCAATTTTGCAAAACTAGGTGCTACTCAGCCACGAGAACCCTATAAACACTGGATTGTATTGGGGTAAAATGTTTTTTCCACCGTCTCAAAACCGCCTATCTATCGTTACTTTCGGACATCGCAATTGGCTCTTGCAGAAATGAAAACACGCCAACACGCCGGGCTCTGTTCAGATTTTAAAAATGCGTTTCATCATTTACCAAAAAAATCAAAATATTCAATCATTGGCAGCGCCGGTAAGGCATATTGGTTTAATGTCGGGTCGTCTTGTGGCACAATTTTAGGGGGAGGTTTTGTTATGAGTAAGTATGAGCAGGTTTATAGGAGAAGTATTGAAGACCCCAACAGTTTTTGGGGCGAAGCCGCGGAGGCCATTTCGTGGTACAAAAAATGGGACAAAGTGCTTGACGATTCTAATGTGCCGTTTTATTGCTGGTTTGCCGGCGGGGAGCTGAACACGTGCTACAATGCGCTTGACCGTCATGTGGAGAGCGGCAGAGGCGATCAAGCGGCGCTAATATGGGACAGCCCGGTGACAGGCCGGAAACAAAAGCACACATTCCGGGAACTTACCGAAAAGGTTGCGAAGTTTGCCGGTGTTTTAAGTTCGCTTGGCGTCAGTAAGGGTGACACTGTCATCATTTATATGTCGATGGTTCCTGAAGCACTGATGGCTATGCTCGCCTGTGCCAGGCTGGGTGCCGTTCATTCCGTTGTTTTTGGAGGTTTTGCTCCAAATGAGCTGGCGGTCAGGATTGACGACGCCAGGCCGAAGGTTATAGTTGCAACATCCTGCGGCATAGAAGGCATGACAAAAGTTATAGAGTATCTTCCGATGCTCAACCTGGCTATCGAACTGGCTCAGCACAAGCCTGAAAAATGTGTCATTCTGCAAAGGCCCCAGGCGAGGGGAGAGTTAAAGCAGGGGCGTGACCTGGACTGGGAGGAATTAATGGCAAAGGCGTCACCTGTCGAGTGTGTCCCCGTAAAGGCAACGGACCCGCTGTACATCCTTTATACTTCAGGCACAACAGGCCTGCCCAAAGGTATTGTCAGAGACAACGGAGGACATGCGGTGGCCCTGAGGTGGAGCATGGAAAATATCTACAACGTCAGGCCCGGCGACGTATACTGGGCTGCTTCAGATGTCGGCTGGGTCGTCGGCCACTCATATATCGTCTATGCCCCCCTGATAACCGGCTGCACAACCATAATGTATGAGGGCAAGCCCATCGGCACCCCTGACCCCGGCGCCTTCTGGAGAGTGATTTCCGAACACAGCGTAAAGGTTTTGTTTACGGCTCCAACAGCTTTCCGGGCGATAAAAAAGGACGACCCCAAGGGCGAGCATTTCAAAAAATATGACCTGTCCAGTTTTAAGATACTCTTTTTGGCTGGAGAGAGGCTTGACCCTGACACGTATTTCTGGGCAAGCGAGCTACTGGGGCGGCCGGTTATTGACCACTGGTGGCAAACCGAGACCGGCTGGCCCATGACCGCAAACTGCATGGGGATAGAAGCATTTCCTGTCAAGGCAGGTTCCGCAACCAAGCCTGTACCGGGCTATGTTCTTGAAGTTCTGGACGCCGGCGGCAATAAGGTGCCGCCCGGAACAGACGGAATTCTGGCCGTCAGGCTCCCCTTGCCGCCCGGCACATTGCTAACCCTTTGGAACGCTGACGAGAGATTTCTTAATTCCTACGTCAACCCCTATCCCGGCTATTACTTTACCGCCGACGGCGGGAACATTGATCAGGACGGATACGTCTTTATCATGGGCAGGGTTGATGATGTAATCAATGTTGCCGGTCACCGGCTTTCCACAGGAGCGATGGAAGAGATTATCGCCAAACATCCCGACGTTGCGGAGTGCGCTGTTTTCGGCGCAGAAGACAATCTTAAAGGACAGGTGCCGGTTGGTGTTGCTGTATTAAAAGCCGGTGTGAGCCGCGACAGCGAGGAAATAAAAAGGGAGCTTGTCAGGATGATCAGGGAGCAGATTGGTCCTATTGCCTGTTATAAAGATACGGCAGTTGTGGCAAGGCTTCCCAAGACTCGCTCCGGTAAAATCTTAAGAGGAATCATGAGTAAGATTGCCGACGGGCAACCTTACTCAACTCCTGCAACAATTGATGACCCGGCTATACTGGGAGAAATTGAAGATGCTTTAAAGCAGATTGGTTACAATAAAAAGGAGGAGCAGATAACGCCTGCGGCGGCCTCCTGAAACTTAACTGACCAATTGACGGGCCCTGTTGTCAGGGCCCTTTTATTT
>QLUI01000276.1 GCA_018725345.1 Bacillota bacterium
TTATCTTAATCAACCTTGTCATTATGTCCATGTTTGCCTGGGATTTACCAATCCTCTCCGCCAAATGGTGGAGCCTCAACAAGTATTCCTCTCTGCTCATGCCCACTGTCCTCATGTTGCTCTTTATGATAGCCACGCCAATCTCTTCATATTTCGGGATTACTACAGCCCTCTTAGCCCGCGAGTGATGATAAATCAAATGGTCCCCTTTTTGTCGCCTAAAGGTGCAACCAAATTCCTCGAATATTTTGACTTGTGTTTGCCAGTCCGTAGGAATTATCCGTTTCACACTACACTCTCGACAGATTCACAAAAGACTTATCAAAGCTAATAATCTCTCTTTTAGATCCCGTCACCCCTCCCTCCAGGTCATAACCCGCTTCCGATAAGAACTCCTCCAGTGTGCCTAGCTCTTTCATTTCTTCAAATTGGATCTCAATGATTTCAAGGAGATTCTGCCTCGCCTCCTCTAGAGAGCTCCCCTGAGCCACCATGTCTAATTCGGGAGAGCGAGCTATATAGAGATTACCCTCTCTCCAAAACTCTATGGTTGTCTTTAAGGCATTCATTTTTCCTTTCCTCCTTATTCTTGCTTTTCAAACATTCTGGATCTGATGAGATTGCCCCGCTCGTTGGGGATGCTGTCACCCCATCCATGCGCAATAATCAAGGGCGGCGATCTTACGGTCAGTCAAATCCTGTGTCTCACTGGATTTCAGAATCGCTTTTAAGGAATTCAGGTAATCAATACATTTGTTCAGCGCACTCTGGCGTGTCTCACGATGTTCCGAGCTGCTATATGCGCGTCGTAAGTGGATATCCGACATCTCGCAATAGAGCGTTATTCTCTCCAGTCAAGGTTTGCTTATCTTCACCTGTTGTCTCTGTTCTATTTCCAGAACGTCTGCCAGGTGATTATGGAGCTCTTCTATGCTCTGGTAGCGCCTCTCCTTTTCCTTCTCCAGACAGCGCATGATTACAGGTTCGACGAATTTGGCTTCCCGGTTAATACTTGACGGTAAGACAGGGTCACGGTTCATTATTTTCTCTATTATGGCATACACACTGGCAGCTTCAAAAGGAGGCTTGCCCGTTACCAGCTCATAGAATATCTGACCGAGCTGAAATATGTCGGTTCTTCCATCTACCTTCCCTCCGCTTATTATCTGCTCTGGCGTGGCATAGAGCGTAGTCCCGGCTTGATCACCTGACGACTTTGAAGCCCGTATCATCTTTGCCATTCCCCAGTCTACGATCTTAGGCTCGCCATCAGCGGTAAGCATGATATTGCCAGGGTTCAAATCGAGGTGAAATACGGGGCTCGGTCTTCCATGAGCATATCTCAACCCATCTGCTATCTTGAAGATCAGATGACCGGCCTTTCTTGGATCAAGCGGTATCAAATTCTCTATCGAGCCAGCCAGAAGCTCCATCTCGATATATCCCCTTGGAAGAACACTGTAGTCATATACCCTGGCTATATTCTTGTGATTGAGGTCTTCCCAAATCTTTATTTCGCTCATAAAGCTCTTCAAGGTCTCCGTCTTCTCACCCCAGTACTTGGCGATCTTTATCGTCACCATCGCACCGTCTTTCTTCCGCTGTGCCCTGTACACCCAGAAACTTGCACCCTCACCGACGTATTCAGGTTGATGATAGTATTCATGGAGCTCCTCCGGAAGGGGGAAGATCGGCTGGGGTGTTCTTATCACAGGCCCAACTGGCGGTTCCAATTTCCTGCGGTTGTCAATGGTTTTTGACTCTATAACTACTCCTTCCTCTTCTTGATTTACAACCTCGTCTATCATCGCAAGAATCGCTCTCTTTTTCCTTTCAATCTCGTCCTTCTCAGCCTTCTTCTTTCGCCGGTGAGAAAAAATGCCTATTGACAGGATCACGGCAAAGGCAAATCCCCCCATGTAGATGTGATTGTTATTGATCGTCGGGGCAAAGTCTCTATAGTTGAGCACGCCGTCTTGATCGAGATCCATGGCAAGAGACCGTGCCTTTGTTGCCACCTCAAATGCCCTTTTATAATCTGCATCCTCAAATGCCTCCTCAGCCTGCTGAAGAAGAGACTTCGCCCGGGTCATATCAAGCCCTTCGCCTCTCTCCCTTTGGATTACTTTGGCGACCTCCTCGATCATAGCTGCAACTAGTGCATCTTGTGATGCAACCTTTATCAGCCAGAGATTAGACTCACCTGCGCCAAAAGAGGCTGTCCATCCGGTTACGATAAATCTGCCGTCATCCGTCTGCTGGACTGAGGAACCCCCATCACATTCTGCGCCACCGAATGTGCGGCTCCACTCCTCATTCCCCGCAGAATCGGTCTTTATCAGCCACAGATCTCCCCCACCGGCGCCAAAAGACTCTGTCCTTCCGGTTATGATAAATCCCCCGTCATCCGTCTGCTGGACTGAGCGGCCCGAATCCTCTTCTGCGCCACCGAACGTGCGGCTCCACTCCTCGTTCCCCGCAGAATCGGTCTTTATCAGCCAGAGATCCCGCGCACCGGGGCCAAAAAACTCTGTCATTCCGGTTACGATAAATCCCCCGTCATCCGTCTGCTGGACTGAGTCGCCCCAATCCCAGTCGGCGCCACCGAACGTGCGGCTCCACTCCTCGTTCCCCTGAGAATCGGTCTTTATCAGCCAGAGATCATGCCCACCCGCGCCAAAAGACCATGTCCTTCCGGTTATAATAAACCCGCCGTCGTCGGTCTGCTGGACTGAGAAGCCCGAATCATCTGCTGCGCCACCGAACGTGCGGCTCCACTTCTCGTTCCCCGCAGAATCGGTCTTTATCAGCCAGAGATCGCCCCCACCTGCGCCAAAAGACGTTGTCCATCCGGTTACGATAAACCCGCCGTCATCCGTCTGCTGGACTGAGTCGCCCTCATCATATCCTGCGCCACCGAACGTGCGGCTCCACTCCTCGTTCCCCTGAGAATCGGTCCTTATCAGCCA
>QLUI01000277.1 GCA_018725345.1 Bacillota bacterium
AGCATTGACTATTTGAACCAAGCCCATGGACAAAAAGAATTGGCTTTCCACTGCCATGCTCCTCAAATTCTAGTTCTTGAATGTCATTTTTCAGCAAATCCTTTGTGCAATCCATAGGAATTAACAAATACCAACAACAGCAATAATAAAGAAACTTAAGTCTACTTTCATCCGCCCCATTCTTGCTATTTCGTTTAACTACAATTAGTTTTACCATAAATCGCAGCCTTTTGCAAGCAATCTCCACATTTGGCGTTGCGCCGCAGGAAGCCGTGGCGCGACCCTTCTGGCGAGGCCAAAGACGCTCCGCTCTCGCGCTACGTCATGGTTCCAAAGCGCCAGGGGGCAACACTGACGCATGACTTTTAAAGTGCAGACATAGCAAGGCTTGTAGGGTCTGAAACGAAATATATTTTCGCAATATTTTCCTGTGAAAGTGTCGTAAGATAACAGGGTGTGAGCATTTTTCATGCGTCAGTCCTGGCCAGGGGGGCGTTGACGTCCCAGAGGACTCCGGTGTATAATCACAAAGCGGTTGTAAGGGTGGGCAGCAAAAGTTAATATCTGGCTGGCAAGTCTCTCTACAAATTGGCCGCCGTTCTCTGCATTTTTATCTTGCCAAACACACACATGATGGAATTCTTGCAGGTGGCAAGAGAGAGCGTGGTGAAGAAAAAGTCTCTAATTGAGGAGTTCGCCATGGCCTACCGGTCACAGACAGTTGCCGCCGGATATCACGGATATATCGCGTTAGAGAAGGAGTTCGCGGCCTCTGAAGCTGATTTGAGGGTCGCCACCGGCTCGAGGAATGTCGCCGGAGTGAGGACGCCGATCTTCCAGTTAGAGCAAGGCAAGGCCGGAGCATCATGGGGATTCAGCTTGATTGACACCTCGTCTGCCGTCGATGAAGCGGCGGAATCGTTCCGGAGGTGCCTCGAAGTCGTTATCGAACTGGCGGAGCTCCAGCGGAACCTGGAACTGCTGGGAATGGAGATCAAACGGGCAAAACGGGTGAGCAATGCCCTCGAATATGTGGTTATCCCCAACCTGCAGGTGACGATAAAGCACCTCTCAATATGAAGTTTGAGGAGAGGGAGCGGGAGGAGAAGTCGCGGCTCAAACGAGTTAAGGTCCTCCTGCAGTGAGATCAGCCATGGCAGAGGAGATGCTCTATGAGAAGGCACTCCAGCGGTATCTCAGTGATGAGCTAAAGGTAGTCAATGCCCATCTGCCGCGGCAGCGCAAGCCCCTTTCCGAACTCCTGGACGAAGAATATCCTCAGGTAATCTGCAGTGACGGGGGTGTGCAGTCCTTCAAGAGAAAGGAACTGGCCTACCTTACCGGGTTGCTGAATGAGGAGGAATGCCGGGGGTTATTGCTCCCCATGCTCATCGAGGTTCTCCCCGACCAGGGCGAGGCAATTGTGCTGAGTCATGAGGGGGTCGAGGGGAAGGTCATCTCCCATATTCTGGAAATGCCCCTTGTCAGGACGGAGAGAGGAATCAGGATATATCGCCCCCAGCTCAGCGCAGTGCGCCAGGTTCTGCGAACGACCACGCAGTACGTCTTTTCAGCACAGATAACCTGAGTCGTGGGCCTTACTCCAAAAGCACTGGTAGAACTTAAGGCAGTCACCATGACACAAGTGGTTTCAGATATGATCAGACGGTATGTCAAGGAGCTCAGGGGGATGGGAGCGATCAAGACCAAGCAGGTCGAGCGGCCCTTCTCCCGGGTTGAGCGCCACAAGCTTTTGGAATGGTTCTATCTAAAGGACGACAAGGGGGAGTTCGGGCATGCGGGACAGTGGGCGATCAAAAGAGACTTTGACGCACAAAACCCAGACCCTGAACTTTTAAAGATCATCTATTCAGATAGGTCTCTGCCTACCAGTATCAACCCACCTAGCGCTACTTCGCAGCCATCTCTGGTAGCCTCCATGCTAGAGCTTCTAAAGCTTCAAAGGGGGATGAATGTTTTGGAGGTCGGGGCTGGGACCGGATATAACGCTGCCATGATGCAGGAGATCGTTGGCAGAACCGGCCATATTACAACAATCGATATTCAAGATGACGTTGTGGACCAGACCAGAAGGCTTCTTAAGGCCTCTGGCTACGGAGGGATCGAGGTGATTGCCGCAGATGGTGCCCAAGGCTTCCCCCAAAATGCCCCATATGATCGCATCATCACCACCGTCGGTTGCCCCGACATCTCATTCCGCTGGGTCGAGCAGCTTGCAGACGATGGGTTCATGCTCATCCCGCTCCAGCATGGGGGCGAAGGGTTCGACCCCTTGGTGCGCATCTGGAAGGAAGGGGAAAGGCTTCTGGGGAGGCTTGTGGGCTTCTCAAGGTTCATGTCGATCCAGGGTGAGCTTGCTATCAAACAAAGACCTGACTTTGGGGACTTTGTGGCGCTCCGTAGTCGTGAGCCGACGGCTGTGTATCCCCTCTTTGGCATCTTTAAGGAAATGGTCGAATCCGTGAAAAACAAGCAGGAGGATCAGTTCATTGCATCCTTGCTCTTTATGGTCATTGTCGGGGATAAGAAACCTTTTAACTGGGTTAACTGGGTTCCTCCTAGTTTTTGGGATGAAGAGAAGGGCGTGGTCGTAATCAGGGAGAATGGGATTGCCCTGTATGGTGACGAATCTCTTCTTGCTGATTTGAAGAGCCTCAGTGATCAATGGGAGGGGTTGGGGAGGCCAGGGTTTTTCGACTGGCGGCTGGAATTCCTGCCTCGGGATCGTGTTCCGGAAATCCGTGAAGGGGAGTGGGCCTGGGTAATCGAGCGGAAGTTCTCCCGGGAGATCGTCAGACTGGCCTGAAATGAGAAGAGGGAAGGAGTAAGCTGGACTTACAAGAAATTCGATGGCTATGCCCCCATTTTTGCCTATGTTGGGGAAGAGGGATACCTGGCAAATCTGGAATTGCGTCCGGGCAGTGACCACAGTCAGAAAGGGACGG
>QLUI01000278.1 GCA_018725345.1 Bacillota bacterium
TGGATACCAGAAAAATAGTGGGCGGCTATTTCGCCAAGATAAAGTCAAAATAGCAGGAGGGCTAAGTATGGAGCGAAATAATGCAATCGGACTGCTGGATTCGGGGGTTGGCGGCTTGACTGTAGCCAGTGAAATAATTACGCTGCTCCCAGCTGAATGGATTGTCTATTTCGGCGACACTGCCAGAATGCCCTATGGTCCTCGTCCGCACAGTGAAGTGCGAACTTTTGCCCGGCAGATAATCGGTTTTCTGGAAAACCAGGATGTGAAGCTGGTGATTGTGGCCTGCAATTCAGCCACGGCTGCCGGCCTGCCCGCCTATCAAGGGGAATTTGCTTTGCCGGTAATCGGGGTAATTGAGCCCGGCGTGCGGGCTGCTTTGCAGTACACACGCACAAAAAGAGTGGGTGTCATCGGTACTGCAGGGACTATTTTTAGCCGTGCCTATGAAGAAGCCATTTATCGGCTTGACCCTAACGTGGAAGTTTTTTCGCAGGTTTGTCCGCTGTTTGTCTTGATTGTGGAGAACGGTTTGGTGGATTCGCCGGAAGCCGCCAGGGTTGCAGAAGAATACCTGCGGCCGCTGCGGGAAGCAGGGGTAGACGTTCTCATCCTCGGCTGCACCCACTATCCCTTAATGGCTAACGTGATTAGAGCCGTCATGGGACCCGCAGTGAAGTTAATCTCCTCTGCACAAGAAACGGCACTGGAGGCGCAGGAGATTTTGGTTCGGCTTAACCTTTTGGGGACTGCGTCAGCAGCGGCGCGGCATCGTTTTTTTGTCAGCGGTAGTCCGGGACCGTTTGTGGAAATGGCTGAAAAGCTGCTTTGTCGCCATATTCAAGCATATCAGGTGACCCTTCCGTAGAAAAACCTGCATAATTTTTTTTCTCGCTCATAGCTTGTACTAAAAGCAGGACGGAGGGAAAATTATGAGGAAATTGACTTGGTTGCTGTTGTTGTCTTTGTTGCTGACGGTCAGCGGGTGCGCGCTTTTAAACGGCGAGCCTCGGAGTATGCCCCCGCAGAACGGGGATAGACCACCGGCTGCCGCCAATAATCTTCGGGAGACCGTTTTTTATCTGCCTAATGCAGATTGGCAGTCATTGGTGCCGGTGCGGATGGGTATCCCTTGGGAAACAGGTATTGCAAAGGCAACATTGGGCCTTTTGGTGGAGGGCAACGTGCCGCAGAAGATGCTGGACCTGGGGCTGGGACCGCTCTTGCCGGCAGGAACAACTGTGTTGGGGCTGACCATTCGCCAGGGGGTGGCACTGGTTGACTTAAGCAAAGAATTTTTGAACTACAACCCAGCTCAAGAACAAGTGGTAATTTACGGCCTGGTCTATACGCTGACGGAATTCCCCTCCATTTTGCAGGTGGAATTGCTGGTGGAAGGAAAAAAGCCGGATTTGCCCGGTGGAATGCAGCTAAGCGAGCGGCTTAGCCGTAAAGATGGTCTTAATCTGGAATTTTCTACAGAGGTAAGGCCATAGTTGAACTTAACCTCAATAATGGTTATAATGATAAACACTGGAACATATTAGTTCAGACAACAATTGGAGGGTTTTCATGAGAGAGGATGGACGGCGGCACGCTGAGCTTCGGCCGCTTAAAATTACCACAGAATTTTTAAAGCACCCGGAGGGTTCAGTTTTGATTGACGTGGGCCATACACGGGTTATTTGCACGGCAACGGTGGAAGAAAAAATTCCGCCGTATTTGCGCGGGAGCGGCAAGGGCTGGGTAACGGCAGAATATGCTATGCTGCCACGTGCTACAAACGTGCGCACTCTACGGGAGCGGGGAAAGATATCTGGCCGCTCCTCAGAAATACAGCGTCTGATCGGCCGGGCGTTGCGTGCCGTGGTAGATTTGCCAGCCTTGGGGGAACGAACTGTCTGGATTGACTGTGACGTCATTCAGGCTGACGGTGGCACCAGGTCGGCTGCCATTAGTGGCTCATTTGTGGCGCTATATCTTGCTCTCTCCAAATTGGTGGCCGCCGGCACCCTTTCCACAGTTCCGATCCAGGACTATCTAGCCGCGACCAGCGTGGGCATTGTCAAGGGGAAACTTTTGCTGGACCTGGCTTTTAGCGAGGATAGCAACGCGGAAGTAGATATGAATGTGGTGATGACAGGCAGCGGCAACATTGTGGAAGTGCAGGGAACGGCGGAAGGCATGTCCTTTTCTCGCCAGACCATGGATGGCATGCTCGATTTAGCTGCCCAGGGAATCGGTGAAATTGTGGACTACCAGAAACGCTTACTCTTGGACAGGCTGAAATGAAACTTATCTTAGCCACAAAAAATCAGGGAAAGTTGGCAGAAATGCAAGAGCTGTTGGCCGATTTGCCGTTTGAACTGGTACCTCTTGCCGCTTACCCTGAGTTGTCAGAGATTGAGGAAACGGGAGAAAGCTTCGCGGAAAATGCTGCCATTAAAGCAGAAAAGGTGATGCTGGCCACAGGGGAGTTGGTGCTAGCCGATGATTCCGGTCTAGAAGTGGATGCTCTCGGCGGCCGTCCCGGCGTTTATTCAGCTCGTTTTGCCGGAGCAGGACAAGGGGACAAGGCCAATAATCAAAAACTGTTGTCAGAGTTGTCCGGTGTGGCAAAGAAAGGCCGGACGGCGCGCTTCCAGACGGTAGTGGCTATGGCTGCGCCCGGCAGAAAGACAGCCTTTGCTGTGGGTTGCGTTGAAGGACTGATTGCCGAGGAAGAACAAGGCGACGGCGGTTTTGGCTACGACCCGCTGTTTTATCTGCCGTTGGCAGATAAAACATTTGCCCAAATGACTCCCCAAGAAAAAAACCAAATCAGCCACCGGGCTGAAGCACTGGCTAAGGCTAAGGAAGTTTTGCGGACAATGGCTGCAGATATTTTAAAACAGGACACCGCAAAGTGAACTCGTTTAAGCAAAGCTTAAACATCGGGGAATCAGGTGGAGAG
>QLUI01000279.1 GCA_018725345.1 Bacillota bacterium
TGATTCACCGGAGAGCGCTGAAAGGGAAATTAAGCTATTTTTTTCATCTACTGAGCTTGTGTCCTATTATAAGGTTTGCGACTGCTGGCTTTATGGTAATCAGAGAAAAACGTATCAGTTCATGGTAACCCAAGTATCGGGGGGTAGAGATGACGACGATAAGAAAAACGCTTCGCGCTTTTTAACATAAGACGCGTTTTTCTTGTTCTTTAGGGGACGGCGCCCCTTCGACGGGTCTTCGACCCAGGCGACCCCGCAAGAATAAGGGTTAAATGAAATTTATCTTGGTTTTTCTTTTGGGTTAAGGCCCCACCTCTAAGCGAAGCGTAGGTGGGAATTTTTAATCAGGTGGAGTAGACTCTCCACCTGATTCCCCGATGTTTCAGCTTTGCTGAAACGAGTTCACTATGCTAACGTTAACAAGGAGGATTGCTTGACGCATCACCATTATATCAGATATGATGCAAGAAAAGGGCTGCTAATCTGCTTTTCACATCCTCGCAAGATTGCCTTCGAAATCTAACAATTAGATGATGAACTGTTGATACAGTGGTGATTAGAAGGGGGGAATTAACCATGACTACAAGTTACCCTGATAACTACTTGAGTCAGGAAGAAAAAACTTTGGGCATCTTAGCTCACTTTCTTGCGCTTTTTACCAGCATATTTGGCCCACTTATCATCTGGTTAATTAAAAAGGATCAATCTGTCTGGCTTGATAAGCAAGCGAAAGAATCTCTGAATTTTCAAATCAGTATAGCTATTTATCAATTTGTTTCAGGGATACTGATGTTTATCCTGATTGGCTTCATTTTCTCAATAGCTTTGTGGATTTTCAATATTGTTTTCGTCGTGATTGCTTCGCTTAGAGCACGAAATGGTGAAAATTATCGCTACCCGCTCTGCATTCGGCTTATTAAATGAGCCAGCTACTGAGGTAAGTTAATATATTTTAAAGAGAGGGATGATCAGAAATGTTGAAAAAGCTTTTATCAACACTGGGTGTAGGCGGCGCAAATATTGACTTTGTTTTAAGAAATGCCGATATCCGTGCCGGGGAAGAGTTGGGTGGAGTCATCCGGGTTACGCCGGGGTCGCTAAATCAACGTGTGGGTGGTATAGTGTTTCGTCTTATAGCCCAGTCTCGCTTGGAGGATCGTTCTGTGACCAGTGAAATCGAGCGGTGGAAAGTGGCTGAGAATTTTGAGATTGCCGCTGGAGGCCAACCGTTCGAAATTCCTATTAGTTACCGTATCACATCAAAGAGCCCTATTTCTACTCCATTTACCAGGCTCTCCCTAACGACTGCTTTGGATAGTGACGCGATCATGGACCCCAGTGATGTGGACCGGATAACTGTTTTACCGGAAGTTCGCGTGGAACTGATCATGAATGCCTTTCGCCAGCTTGGTTTCCGCGAAAACAGCAGAGATTCGGGCCGGTTTAACGGTCGCTGGCAGGAATTTGAATATGTGCCGGCAGGCAGTAGAGCCCGTCATATTAAAGAATTGGATGTAATTTATGACGTGCGTTCTGACGGAGTAATGCTGCTGGTAGAGGCGGAAAAGCGCTCCCTTTTATTGGATATTTTAAATCTGGATGAGCTTGCTGAACGTCGCATGAGGATTTTTCTTCCAAACCAGGTTCTGCTTGACGCCGACTCAGTGGGTCGTGTATTGGATCGGGAACTGATTTCAACCCTGTAAGCTGCAAAAAGATGACGCTCTGCAAATAAAGCGTTAGCTTACTTATAGGGAGGACTTTTGTGAACACAAGTGAAATGTCTGCAGTAATTTTGGCTGGCGGTAAAAATTCACGCATGGGAAAAAACAAACTGCTTTTGCCGCTAGGCGATAGCACTATCATTGGCACGCTGCTTACCACGCTGACCCAACTGTTTGGTGAATGTGTGCTCGTGACAGACCACCCAGACGCTTACCGGGAGTGGAGGGTAAAAATTACTGCCGACTTAATTTGTGGTCCGGAAAAAAATTCTCTGACTGGAATTCACGCCGGTTTGTCAATTGCCTCGAGCGCTTATAGTTTCGTGGTAGCCGGTGATATGCCTTTTGTTGAGCCGAGATTGATGTGTCGCCTTGCTGCACTAAGCGGCAAGGATGATGTGATTATTCCGCAACAAGGAGAGTATTTACAGCCACTCTGTGCGATTTACCACAAAAATTGCCTTCCACATATAGAAGAGCTTTTGGCCCGCTGTCACTATAAAATTCTTGATTTTTTTCATGCGGTGCCGGTCCGCCATGTTGATGTTGCGGAGTTATTGCCTGATGACAGGCAGCACCGGTCATTTTTTAACGTCAACAGCCCTGATGATTACCGGCAGGCCCAAGAGCTTGTCGAGCAATTTAAAGCTGGGAGGCTATGGTGAACTCTTAGCTTGGACATTCGGAGAGAACTTCCTGTTGACGCGGTTGAGGCGGGGGGAAAATGCCTCTTGACAGCGGGGTGGCTGGATTATATACTATGTTCATGAGAATGATTTTAAATATCATTTATTTGAGGTGAATAGCGTGACTGTTTTGTTGGTCGGGGCAGATAGGCTTGGCAATATGCCTAAAGAGCTGGAAGATCATGGTGCCAGTAAAATTATCCACTGGTCAGGACGTAAAGAAAAAAACAAGGATATTCCTCGACATGTCGATATGATTCTTGTCGTACACGACTACGTCAGCCATGCGTTGATGGATAGCGTCAAAGGACAGGCAAAGCGCCGCCGATTACCCATACTCTTTGCCAAAAGAGGAGTATCTGAGTTAAAGCAGGCACTAAAAACGGAACAGGGTGTTAATCGCTAACCTGGAAAGTTTACTCCAGGTGTTTTGCTGCTTGACGGAACAGACAATCAAACGCGGATACTTTCTCGATGAGGCCCTGCTGTGCTTTTCTTGTTGCATAGGAAATTAT
>QLUI01000028.1 GCA_018725345.1 Bacillota bacterium
TCCATTTTCACGTGGAAGGCGTTCGAGGCACAGGTAAAACCACATTAATAAGAGCCGCAAAAAGCCGCCATTACAAGGCGGGAAAAAAATCGGATCAATGCAGAAAACAGGTAAACAATTTGGCAGCCAGCGTCTGTCTTTTTTGTTGCATAGGAAATTATTTCATTTTTGGGAAGCTACGATCCTATGCAAGGGGGATGTTTTGGGGGATTCCCCCTTATTCTTGCGGGGTGCAGAGGGACCGTCAGGTCCGCCTGCGGGGCGGCAGCCCATAGCGGACAAGAAAAACGCACCTTTGGGTAGAGCCCGAAGCGTTTTTCTTGTTAAGCGGGGAAACTGTCGTGTTTTGCTTGCTGCCGGTTGCTTGGCTCAGCGCTTTGGTACTGAGCTTTTGGCAGAGATACCCGAACTTGACGGCATTTTTGCATAAACGATGTCTATGGTGCTGCAAAAGCAGTCCGACGTGGCTTTGCCGGTGAATGACCGATCCTACTGCAAGGAGAATACCGGCCGCCAGAAGATGCCGCCCGCTTATTGGCCACACCTTCACACACTGCTTACTTAAAAATTGCTCAGGATATTACATTATTCGGACTAGACAGAAGCGGGCAATTGGAATTACCTGCGCTTCTGTAACAATTGACGGCAATTCCGGAACTGCACTGGATTGGAAGTTGACGGATATATTCGTATTCCTGATAATGGCGCAAAAAACGTAGAGTTCTTATAGGTTGAAATCACCGGATTTGACGGCTACGATCAAGAGGGAAGAATATTGCACTGGTAAGAAAACGGGGCTGCAACTAAAGATAACCACAAGGTGTCTCAAAGTAATATTTGAGGCATCTTCTTAATTTAGGCAATCTAGCCTAACCTTTGCTGTCTAGTCAGTAGTTTTGCGGGGCAAATTATGATATGGTTAAACTACAATAACTGCAGGGGGTGTGAGTTTTGAGCAATGAAACTTTAGATTGCCGCGGGTTAGTTTGTCCCCAACCAGTGGTGGAGACGAAAAAGAAACTGGCCATGATGCCGTTTGGGGTGTTGGCAGTGCTGGTAGACAACGATGTAGCAAAAGAAAATTTAATAAAACTTGCAGACAGCCTACATATGGAAGTGATGGCATGTGAAGAAGACGGCTTGTTTACTGTCTCAGTTTTGAAAGAAGAGAGAGATGTTGTTGCTCTGGAGGATACGGGAAACAATGTGTTGTTAATTACAGCCGATACATTTGGCAGCGGTAACGATGAACTGGGTGCGTTACTGATTCAGTCATTTTTTTATGCTTTGGCTGAGAGCGAAAAAACGCCGAAGGCAGTTTATCTGGTAAATAGCGGGGTAAAGCTTGCCTGTGATGGTTCTGGAGTGCTGGACAGCCTAGGTAAGCTAGAGGAGTTAGGGGCGGCAGTTTTTTCTTGCGGACTCTGTCTCGATTTTTTTCAACTCAAAGACAATTTACGCGTAGGCGGAGTTACTAACATGTATGCGATTGTAGAGGCACTGGTGAAGTGGCGGGCGGTGATTTTATGATAAGAGCAGGAATTATCTGCCGGCCGGAGAATATACGTTTGTAGTCACCATAAAGGGGTGAATTAGCTTGCGTATTATTGGGGTAGATCCGGGTATTGCCACTACCGGCTATGGTTTCGTGGAAAGCGACGGTAATAGAAGTATAATGCTTGCTTTTGGCTGTGTGATTACCGCTCCCGACCTTGCCACGCCGGCGCGCCTGGAACTTGTTTACCGGGGGTTAACAGAGGTTGTGGAAAAATTTCGGCCAGATGTGATGGTGGTTGAAAAACTGTTTTTTGCCAAAAACTGTAAGAGTGTAATGCAGGTGGGGGAAGCTCGCGGCGTTGCATTGCTGGTTGGCCAATTAGCAATGCTGTCCGTTTTTGAGTATACACCCCTGCAGATTAAGCAAGCTGTGGTAGGATATGGCCGAGCAGAAAAGTCACAGGTGCAGCAAATGGTTAAAGTGCTACTGGGCTTGCCGACGATTCCCAGGCCTGATGACGCCGCAGATGCGTTGGCCGTCGCTCTTTGTCATGCCCATACCGGCTCAAACTCAGCAGCAATCAGCCGGAGGGGTAACTATGTTTAATTATCTCAGCGGAACCTTGGCTCAGATTGGTAAAAATTATGTGGTATTGGATAACCGTGGGATTGGTTGGCAGTTATTTGTTCCTACCACTGTTTTAGGCCGGCTGCAAACAGTGGGTAAAGAGCTAAAGCTCTTTACTTTCTTGCTGGTCAAAGAGGATGATCTACAGCTTTATGGTTTTTTAAACGCCGAAGAACTGTTGCTTTTTAAAATGTTGCTTTCTGTGTCAGGCGTAGGGCCAAAAGCTGCGCTCGGCGTGCTTTCAACACTTTCAGTATTCGATTTTTATATGTCTGTGCTGAATGAAGATATTAAAGTTTTAACCCGAGTTCCCGGGATTGGCCCAAAATCTGCGAAACGTCTGGTAGTGGAATTAAAAGATAAAGTAATTGCTTTGGATCCACCCGGCTCGGTCACAGTTACTGCTTATCCTGCCGGTACTTCGCAGCAACCTTATCAGGATGCCTTGCAAGCTCTGTTGGCTCTTGGCTACAGCGGAACGGAAGCACAATCTGCTCTGCAAAGCATGGTGGGGTGGGAAACAATGACTACGGAACATTTACTGAGAAGTGCGCTGTCACAGTTAGGCTCGAAGTGAGGCTCGAAGTGAGGAGAACGGCATGGATCAAGGAGAAAGAGTGATATCGCCCAGGACGAGAAATGATGATGACTGGCAGGAGACTTCTCTTCGGCCTCGTAATTTGGCTGAATATATTGGGCAGGAGAAGTTAAAAAGTAATATGCGTGTATTTATTGATGCAGCTCGAGCACGGGGAGATTCGCTGGATCATGTGCTTCTTTATGGTCCTCCCGGCTTGGGTAAAACTACTTTGGCAGCCATTATTGCCGCTGAATTAGGTGCGAATCTGCGGACCACATCAGGTCCCGCCATTGAACGACCTGGCGATCTAGCCGCTATTCTTACTAATCTGGCACCGTATGACGTGCTTTTTATTGATGAAATTCACCGCCTGCACAGGACGGTGGAGGAAGTGCTTTATCCTGCGATGGAGGACTTCGCCCTCGATATTATTATCGGGAAAGGACCAAGCGCCCGCTCTCTTCGCTTGGATTTACCGCAGTTTACGCTGGTGGGAGCGACAACTAGAGCCGGAGCACTTTCTTCGCCATTGCGGGATCGATTTGGCGTGGTGGCAAGGTTGGAATTTTATCAGGAGGGGGAACTGGCAGAAATTGTCTGGCGAGCTGCTAAGATTTTGCAGGTGGAAATTGATCATCAAGGTGCGCTGGCGATTGCCCGTTGCGCTCGCGGTACTCCCCGGGTGGCTAATCGTCTTTTAAAGCGGGTACGAGACTTTGCACAAGTGAAGGCAGGCAATGCTATTAACTGTGATGTGGCTCTCTTGGCGCTGGAAATGTTAGCAGTTGATGCGCTTGGACTTGATGAGATAGATCGCCAATTACTGCGCACGATGGTGGAAAAATTTGGTGGTGGTCCTGTGGGGCTTGACACGCTGGCAGCGGCAATTTCAGAAGAACCGGAAACTATTGAAGATGTTTATGAACCTTATTTGATGCAGATCGGATTTTTGCAGCGCACCCCGCGCGGCCGAACTGTAACGCAGCTGGCATGCAACCATTTAGGCCTTCCTTTTCGGGATTCTGCCGGACAAAACACCTTATGGTAGGTGATAAGATGGATCTTTTGCTCCATATGTGCTGTGGTCCCTGCAGCACATATAGTTACAAACGCTATGGTGAGCTAGGCTATAATCTAACAGGCTTCTTTTATAACCCGAATGTTCACCCCTACCAAGAGTTTCTCCGCCGGCAGGAGGCACTGTCGCAATTTTGTGCTAAAGAGAAAATTCCCCTGCAAATATCAGCCGATTATCAACCGGAAGAATATATCAGAAGAGTTATGAATGATCCGGAGAATCGTTGCCTGCATTGCTACCGTCTCCGCTTAGAGGAGACGGTACTGAAAGCGAAAGAGCTTGCCATACCTAATTTTGCTACGACCCTAGCTATCAGCCCTTTCCAGAACCATGAGCTTCTTCGTCGGGAAGGCGAAAAGGCGGGAGAACGTCACAGTGTCAAATATATTTATACGGATCTTCGGGCCGGATTTAGGGAAAGCGTTAGCTTGTCACGAGCAATGGGGCTTTATAGGCAGTCATACTGCGGCTGTATTTTCAGCGAAAAAGAACGTTACTGCAAGGAGAAAGGATAATGGCGCAATTTTCCCGGTATTTTATTTTGTTGGGAGTAACCTTTTTGCTAATTGGTTTGATTTTGGCAGTCGGTGGGCGGTTTAATTTGGGACGTTTGCCTGGAGATATTATCGTAAAACGTGAAAACTTTACATTTTACTTTCCCGTAATGACGGGAGTTGTTCTAAGTATTCTGTTTTCTTTGTTGTTTAAATTGTATAACCGCTTCTTTTGAGAAAGATGGTAGAATAGAGAAAAAAATAGGAGCAGTGATTGATGGCCCTCAGCTACGAATTGATCAAAGAGTGTCGAGTTACAGGTGCGCGAGCCGGGATGCTCCACACACCACATGGTAGTCTGCCCACACCGGTATTTATGCCGGTGGGAACGCAAGCCACCGTGAAAGCCATGAGTCCCGAAGAAATAAAAGAAATCGGTGCCCGAATTATTCTCAGCAACACCTATCACTTATACCTGCGCCCCGGTCATGAATTAGTTAGAGATGCAGGTGGTCTTCACCGTTTTATGAATTGGGATCGGGCCATCCTTACTGACAGCGGAGGTTTTCAGGTCTTTAGTCTGGGAGCACTGCGAAAGATCAGAGAGGAAGGAGTTACTTTCCGTTCACACCTTGACGGGTCAGAGCACTTTTTAGATCCGGAGAAAGTGATGGAAATCCAGGAAGCGCTGGGCGCCGATATTATTATGGCTTTTGATGAATGTGCGCCTTACCCGGCCGACCGAGCATACATCAAGGACTCCTTAGGGCGGACTACTCGCTGGGCTGAGCGATGCCAAAAAGCGCAAACACGGAAAGAGCAAGCTCTATTTGCTATTATTCAGGGTGGGATGTATCCAGACCTGCGCCAAGAAAGCGCGAAACAGCTGGTGTCGCTTGATTTTCCCGGCTACGCTGTGGGCGGTCTTAGTGTAGGCGAACCGGCAGAGTTGATGTATGAAATGTTGACGGCAACGGTGCCGTTGCTCCCAGCAAACAAACCGCGCTACTTGATGGGTGTCGGTACCGCTGATTATCTGATTGGAGGTGTTTCCCGCGGCATAGATATGTTTGATTGTGTTCTGCCCACACGGATTGCCAGAAACGGCACTGTGATGACCCGCCGTGGTTATCTCACAGTGAGGAATGCTCCATCTGCCAGTGATTTTCGTCCGTTGGAAGAGGGCTGTCAGTGTTATGCCTGCCGCAATTACTCTCGTGCTTATATTCGGCACCTGATTAAAGCCAATGAAATTTTTGGCTTTCGCCTTACTACCTGTCACAACCTTTATTTCCTAGTTCACTTTATGGCCAGTATCAGGGAAAGCATCATGGAGGGAACCTTTCCGGATTTTTATCAAGAATTTATCGCCCGTTTTGGGCGGGAAAAGGAGGTATAGTTTTCATGGAAAATTTAGCTGGATTTGCACCGCTTATCCTACTGCTAGTTGTATCTTATTTTATGATTTTCCGTCCGCAGGCGCAACAGCACAAGCAGCGCAAAGAACTTTTGAGTTCACTTCGCGTTGGGGATAAGATCCGAACTACTGGCGGTGTCTATGGTTCTATAGAAAAAATAAAAGAAGACGAACTGACCGTTCAGGTTGCGGATAATGTTCGGATTAGGCTGGCACGGTTCGGAGTGGAAAGTGTTATTAAGGAAAAAAAATAGAGTGGTTTGCCGCTCACGAAAATTGTGACATATTTTCAGGCAGGGACACATAAATTGCAAGTAAGAACTTGCGGAGGTGAGCCCCAATGCCGAGAAGAAGCGCCGCCATAGCGCAGCTTAAACCGCCTGTAGCAGTCGCTGTTATGGCCAAAGGAGTCCTCTATGCCTATTTTTTGTCGCTGATGGTATTTCTGATTTTTAGCGCCGTAATTCAGTATACTGCTCTTACGGAAGCTATCCTGCCGTATTTGGCTTACGCGACGTCCCTGGTTTCCATCTTTATTGGCGCAGCGTATGTAACTAAGCGGCTGGATGCCAAAGGTTGGTTAAATGGCGGGATAACAGGTCTGATTTATTTAGTAGGTTTAGTAGTCTTCGGCATGATTTTGCTTCCTGATTTCGGGGTACATGTCGGCTATATAACGAAAGTTTTTCTGGCGTTTGTTACAGGCGCTGCGGGGGGAATCTTCGAAGTGAACTCCTAATCAAAAGACCGTAAAGATGGTCTTTTTTTTTGCACAGGAAATTATATCCTACAGGGAAGCTACGATCCTATGCAATAAAAAAAAAATTATTTACAACAGAAAAATTTGTGCAGGGGAATCATATTTTAAACCGAACAATTTTTAAACCGAACAATGCCAGATAATTATAAAAGAAGAAGGGAGTTGGATTTTTTGATGAGTTTGCGTGATGTTTTTTTCAGTCTGCAACAGCGTTTGGACGGTCAGGAGATAAAAGGGTTAAACGGCACTTTTCTGTTTGAGCTTGAGGGGGAGGAAGAAGGTCTCTACCATATTATTTTCATAGAGGGTAGTAGTAAGACGGGTGAGGGACCAGTCGTAGCGCCCAATTTGACTGTGACTATGAGCAGCGAAGATTTTCGGGCTATGTTGGCGAAAGAGCTAAACGCCGCGGAGGCTTTCATGGGCGGCAAGTTGAAAGTTAAGGGTGACATGAGCTTAGCAATGAAACTGCAGTCATTTCTGTTACCTATTTGAACAATTGCTTCTTTTGGCTGAAACAGCCAACTATTGCAAATTGTTTAATGTTTGCGGGATTTCTGGTCACCAGAATAATTGATTGACACCGTCTTTTTGCTGTGCTAGACTTGAAACAAAGATGATGACTAGGAATAGTAAGCGGAGTGTGGACTTTTTTCAGAGAGTCGGGGCAGGTGAGATTCCGGCAAAAGGACTGTCGTTGAATGGGCCTATGAGTTGCGGACCGAAGTTTAAGTAGGCTCCGACGGATTGTTCCACCGTTACAGGGAACGGGGTATCGGACGTTTTACTGCTTCTCCCGTACCTGTCAAAGCGAGTCTGCGAATATTGTAGGCTAAAGAAGGTGGCACCGCGAAAGCATAGTCTTTCGTCCTTCCCAGGACGAGAGGCTTTTTTATTTGTCAAAAAATAGAGGAGGAACCGAAAATGGAGCTGGCGGCGGCAGCGAAAAGCTGCACCAAGAGAGTGACTTTATCCCGGACACTGGCGGATGATTTAGAAACGCCGATTTCCGCCTTTCTTAAACTGTGCCCGGCAGGCCCGGCATTTATGTTGGAAAGTGCGGCGGGCGGAGAACAAGTAGCAAGATATTCATTCCTCGGGTATAATCCGTTTTTGACGCTGAAAGCGGAGGGAATCAATGTCGAGCTAATATGGCGGGACGGCTTGAGAGAAATGAGGAATGGCGGACCTTTCGAGGTGTTGCGGCAGTTGCTGCAGGAATACGCTGTAGAGTTCCAAGCGGATATGCCTCGTTTTTCCGGTGGAGCGGTAGGATACTTCAGCTATGACTTAGCATCGATCCTAGAACCGGTAGGGGAGCTGCCGGCAGATGAATTGGCTTTACCTGCCGCCTATCTGCAATTTATGGAAAATATGGTAATCTTCGATCATTTTACTCACAAAATTCATCTTACAGTGAATCGTTTATTGCGAGCAGGGGAGGAGCGGCAGGCTGGAGAAGAAGCAGCCGCCAAATCGCTCCAAACGATGGAGGATTTGCTGGCCGGTCCGCTCCCCGAACAGGAAACAAAGGGGGCGAAGAAGTCGCTTGCGGCTCCTGTGAGCAACATCACGAAAAAAATTTTTGTGGAGAATGTCAGCAGAGCCAAAGAGTATATCTGCGCAGGACATGTTTTTCAGGTGGTGCTCTCGCAGCGGTTTATCGTACCTATTACTGAAGACACGTTGACAATCTACCGACGGTTGCGCCGCGTCAGCCCTTCCCCATATATGTTTCTGCTCCGCTACCCAGATGTGACGCTGGTGGGAGCATCACCTGAAATGCTAACTCGGGTCGAGGGAAAAAGGGTGACTACCCGTCCCATTGCCGGTACGCGGCGCAGGGGTGCGTCAGAAGAAGAAGACAGGGTTTTGGCGGCTGAGCTGCAAAATGACCCGAAAGAAACGGCAGAACATGCGATGTTGGTAGATTTGGGCAGAAATGATCTTGGACGTGTCTCAAAATATGGCACTGTGAATGTGAGGCAATACGCCAAAGTTGAACGGTTTTCACATGTAATGCATCTAGTCAGCGAGGTGAGTGGCGAACTGGCAGAAAGTTATGATGCTATAGATGCTTTAATGGCCTGTTTTCCTGCCGGGACATTGACGGGAGCACCTAAAGTACGTGCTATGCAGATCATCAATGAGCTGGAAACGGCAAAACGCGGGCCTTACGGCGGGGCAGTGGGGTATTTTGACTTCAGTGGTAATATGGATACTTGTATTACTATCCGTACCATGGTGATTAAAGGGCAGAAGGCTTATATTCAAACCGGAGCCGGTATTGTAGCCGACTCGGCGGCTGAGGCAGAATATAATGAAACAATGCAAAAAGCAGAGGCAATGTTTGCCACACTGGGGGTGAAACAGCTTGATTGCCGTGATTGATAACTACGATTCCTTTACCTATAATTTAGTACAATACTTTGGCGAGCTGGGGCGAGAGCCGTTTGTATTGCGTAATGATTCCTTTACTCTAAAGCAGTTGGCTGAGAAAAACCCAGAGGCCATTGTGATTTCGCCTGGGCCCGGAACGCCTATGGACGCAGGTTTGTCCTTGGCAGTAATTGAGAAATTTAAAGGGAGGGTGCCTATTTTTGGTGTTTGCCTTGGTCATCAGGCTATCGGGCAAAACTTCGGCGGTGAAATTATCCGGGCGCCAGAGCCGGTACACGGCAAACCGGCAGAAGTGCATCACTTTGGAGACACACTCTTTGCCGGACTTGGCAGCCCGTTTAAAGCAGCCAGATACCACTCCCTGATTATCAGACGGGAAACACTCCCGCAGTGTTTGACTGTGGTGGCAGAAACTGCTGACGGCTTGATTATGGCGATACGCCACAAATTTTTTCCGATTATAGGGGTACAGTTTCACCCGGAATCAATTATTACTCCGGAAGGAAAAAAAATTTTAGCTAATTTTTTGGGAGGCATGGCGGCATGAGAGATATTCTTAGTAAGCTCTGTGCAAGGATTAGCTTGACTGAGGAGGAAGCAAGGGCTGCCATGGCGTCCATAATGGACGGGGCGGCTACCCCGGCACAGGTAGCCGCCTTTCTGGTAGCTTTGAAGATGAAAGGTGAGACTGTGGCTGAAGTTTATGGCTGTGCCTCAGCCATGCGGGAGCGCGTGGAAAAAGTTGAGAGCACGCGCAAAGAGCTGACAGACACTTGTGGTACCGGCGGAGACTGCCGCGGCACCTTTAATATTTCGACTGCCGCCGCCTTAGTAGCTGCGGGGGCAGGGCTTGGGTTGGCTAAACATGGAAATCGTGCAGTATCTAGCAAATGTGGTTCAGCCGATGTGTTGGAAGCGCTCGGGATTAGACTAGAGTTGACGCCGCAGGAAATGGGCAAGTGTTTAAACGAGCTGGGAATTGCTTTTTTGTATGCGCCGGCTTTACACAAATCCATGAAATATGCTACGGCTCCCAGGCGGGAGGTGGGCGTGCGTTCCATCTTCAACCTGCTTGGACCTTTAACTAACCCGGCCGGAGTGAAGCGTCAGGTGTTAGGAGTTTGTTCACCAGAACTAGTGGTGCTGTTAGCTGAAGTGGTGCTGCTTCAGGGGGTGAAGCACGCTTTGGTAGTTCACGGCCAAGATGGCAGTGACGAGCTGACCTTGGCCGGCGTTACACAGGTCTGTGAAGTCCGTGAAGGAAGCATGGTACACTATAACGTAACACCTCAGGAAGTCGGCTTGCAACAGGTATCTGCGGATGCGCTGGCAGGCGGTGGGCCGGCTGAAAATGCCAAGCTTATTTTAACTATCTTGCAGGGGAAAAAGGGGCCACAGAGAGATGTGGTATTGTTGAATGCGGGAGCCGCCTTGTATGTTGGTGGTATGGCCGAAAACATCAAAGAGGGCGTAGTGCTGGCGCAGTTTGCTATTAATAGTGGCGCTGCTCTGGAGAAGTTAACTGCGCTACAACGGTTTGTCGGAGGGGAAAAAGATGCTTTCACAAATAGTGGCTAAGAAAAAGGTGCGGGTGGCTGCAGCCTCTGCCAGCCTGTCATTGCGAGAATTAAAAATTCGCTTGGCTGATGCCAAGCCGCTGCGCCCTTTCGGCGAGAGCTTAGAGCAACCGGGCATGTCATTAATTGGGGAAGTCAAAAAGGCTTCACCATCAAAAGGAAATCTTGGATTGAGCGCGGCCGTTGAGGTATTGGCCAAGCAGTATGAAAAGGGCGGCGCACATGCAATCTCTGTATTGACAGAGGAAGATTATTTTTTAGGCAGCGTTGCTGATTTACAAGCAGTCCGCGATGCGGTTGGCTTGCCCGTATTGCGCAAAGATTTTGTGTTGACAGAATACCAACTTTATGAGACCTGTTATTTGAAAGCAGACGCGGTCCTCTTAATTGCCCGCCTGCTTTCTCGCAGTCAACTGCAGGAATATTTGTGTATTTGCCGGGAATTGAAGCTAGGCGTCTTAGTAGAAGCTCACAACAGTAGAGAAGTAGAATTCGCTTTGCTCGCCGGGGCAAAAATTTTGGGGATAAATAATCGGGATCTGGCAACTTTTAAGATTGATTTAGGCCTCACCGTCTCGTTAGCGGAAATGATCCCCGAAGATGTGATTCTGGTAAGCGAAAGCGGTATCGAAACAGCCGCCGAGGTGGCAATGCTGAAAGCAGCTAAGGTAGATGCAGTC
This sequence comes from Bacillota bacterium, assembly GCA_018725345.1. Taxonomy (GTDB): domain Bacteria; phylum Bacillota; class Dethiobacteria; order Dethiobacterales; family Dethiobacteraceae; genus GPS1B09. The sequence continues at coordinate 11,112 of QLUI01000028.1, forward strand.
TTGGTTGGGGAAACCCTGGTGCGTTCCCATGACGCGGTTGCAAAAATCAGAGAACTTTTGGCAGGAGAAAAAGATGACCAGAATTAAGATTTGCGGTATTGTCAGTGTGGAGGATGCTCTTTGCTGTGTCCGAGCCGGCGCCGATGCGCTGGGATTTGTGTTTGCAAAAAGTCCGCGACGGGTAGAGTTGGCTTTGGCTCGGGAAATTACTGCCTCGCTACCGCCGTTTATCCAGCGCGTCGGCGTTTTTGTTAATGAAGAACGAACACAGGTGGAGCATATTGCCTCATTTACCGGTTTGACCGCCCTCCAGTTTCATGGCCAAGAAGAGGCTGATTATTGTAACAGTTTTTCATTGCCGGTGATCAAAGCAGTTGCGGTCAAGTCTGCGGCTGATTTAGCAGGGCTTGATGATTTTCCCGCGGCGGCAATCCTGCTTGATACCTATGATCCGCAATTGGCAGGTGGTAC
>QLUI01000280.1 GCA_018725345.1 Bacillota bacterium
GCGAAAATCATTGGCTTCCTAAGGAAGCATTAGAGAGGGTCAGCGAAAAATTACAGGTTCCTTTAACCCGGATACTGCATATAGCTACCTTTTATAAAGCCTTTAGTTTAGTTCCTAAAGGACGTCATGAAATTCACATTTGTATGGGCACTGCCTGTCATGTTCGCGGTGCGACGCACGTCCTCGATGCGGTGCAAGACCTGATTGGAATTAGACCTGGCGAAACGGACCTGGATTTGAAGTTCAGCCTGGAGACCGTTAACTGCGTCGGATGCTGTGCTTTAGGACCGGTGATGGTAGTAGATGGAAAGTATCACGGCAAGATAGCACCAGCCAAGGCAGAAGATGCGTTGAAAAACTATGATTAAGGGAAGATTATGTCGCGGATAAATTCACCCGCTGAATTGGAAGAATGCAGGAAGGGTATCTTATCAAAAAGGGACCTAATTAAGCCTTGTATTACGCTGTGTTCTGGTACTGCCTGTCACGCTACTGGTAGTGAAAAAGTCGCTGCTGCTATTGAACAGGAAATAGAAAAACAAGGATTAAAGGCTGAGGTAGACTTTAGAAGAACCGGTTGTCACGGCTTTTGCGAGAAGGGTCCCATTGTTGTTATTTACCCTGAGGAGATATGTTATCTCCAATTAATGCCTGAAGACATTCCCGAGATTACCTCTCAGACCTTGAAGGAGAATAAGGTTATTGACCGTCTACTTTACACAAACTTAACTACTGGCAAAAAAGTAACCCATGAGTCTGAAATTCCCTTTTATAAGAATCAAGAACGGCTTGTTTTCGGTCCCAATAGAAGGATTGACCCTAAAAGCATTGAAGATTACCTTGCCATTGGTGGCTATCAAGCCTTAGCTAAAGCGCTCTTCGAAATGACGCCAGAGCAGGTTATCGGAGAAGTGAAAGGGGCAAAATTGAGGGGTCGAGGTGGAGCAGGTTTCCCCGCGGGAATAAAGTGGGAAGCTACTCGTAATGCCTCAGGGGAGCCAAAGTATGTAATAGTGAATTGCGATGAGGGAGATCCAGGGGCTTACATGGATAGGTCGCTTATGGAAGGAAATCCTCAGAGCGTGCTTGAGGGCTTGATTATCGGAGCGTATGCCATCGGCTCTCATGAGGGTTATATTTACGTTCGCCAGGAGTATCCCCTGGCGGTGGAGAACCTGGGCATTGCTATCAAGCAAGCTGAGGAATATGGTTTTCTGGGGAGAGATATCCTCGGCTCTGGATTCGATTTCAACATCAAGGTGCATCGGGGAGCCGGTGCTTTCGTTTGTGGTGAGGAAACAGCTCTCCTCATGTCTCTGGAGGGTAAGGCAGGCGAACCAAGAGCGAGGCCACCATATCCGGCTACTAAGGGGCTCTGGGATAAGCCAACAAATATAAATAATGTGGAGACATGGGCCAATGTTCCCTTGATTATCAATAAAGGAGCTGGCGTCTTTACTTCGATCGGCACTGAGGGAAGCAAAGGCACCAAGATATTTTCATTGGTTGGCAAGGTGAACAACACCGGCCTCATAGAGGTACCCATGGGCATAACCCTGAGAGATATTATCTATAAGATAGGCGGTGGAATCACTGGAGGCAAGAGGTTCAAAGCAGTGCAGACCGGGGGTCCGTCTGGAGGATGTATCCCTGAGGAACAGTTAGATATGAAAGTTGATTTTGATGAACTCACCAAGGCCGGCTCGATGATGGGTTCAGGTGGGATGATTGTAATGGATGAAGATACCTGTATGGTTGATGTTGCCAGGTATTTTCTTAATTTCCTCACGGATGAATCGTGCGGCAAATGTGTCCCATGCCGTGAAGGCATAAGGCAGATGCTTAAGATTCTGGGGAATATCACCGCAGGAAAGGGGGAAGAGGGCGACATCGCACTTTTGGAGGAGTTGGCCGAGGTCGCCGGCGATGCCTCACTTTGTGCTTTAGGTAGGACTTCTTCTAACCCGGTCTTAAGCACGATACGCTACTTCAGAGACGAGTATGAGGCACATATCAAGGAGAAGAGGTGCCCGGCTTATTTCTGTAAGGAGCTAATCTCCTACTACATTGACCGGGATAAGTGCCTGGCGTGTATGATTTGCCTTAGGCAATGCCCTGCAGAGGCGATTATAGGTGGCAAGAACCAGATCCATGTAGTTGACCAGGAGAAATGCACCAAGTGCGGAACTTGCTTTGAGGTTTGCCCCCCTCGCTTTGGTGCGGTGAAGAAGATTTCAGGCGAGCCTGTTCCGTTTCCTGTACCTGAAGAAGCAAGAATTATAGTCAGAGAGAGTAAAGGAAAATGAGTGAAATCCTTTTGCAAATTGACGGAAAAGAAGTTAAAATAGAGGAAGGGATGACCATTTTGGAGGCAGCACAAAGTGTGGGGATATTTATTCCTACACTTTGTCACCACGAGAAGTTAGAACCTTATGGGGCTTGCCGAATTTGCACCGTAGAAGTAGTAACTCGCGGCAGGACAAATCTCGTTGCCGCCTGCCTTTACCCCGTTCAAGAAAATTTGGTGGTAATGACCAGGTCTGAAAAGGTAGATAAAATTCGCAAAATGCTTTTGGAGCTGATGCTAGCTCATGCTCCAGAAGCCGGGGCATTGCAGAATTTGGCTCAAGAATATGGAGCAGATAAAGCCCATTTTGAAAAAGAGCCCTCATTTTGTATCCTTTGCGGCCTATGTGTAAGATACTGTGCGGAGGTCAAGAAGAAGAACGCTATTGGATTTGTTGACCGGGGAGCAAGACGAGAGATAAATTTCATTCCGGAGATAGCCTCTAAGGAGTGCTGGAGCTGCAAGGAATGCTTTCCACTTTGCCCTACAGAGGCACTCCAAGCAAGTTATCTTTTAACCGAAGCACTGGCGTTTCCCTCACCTTCGGTTGCTTCGTAGGAC
>QLUI01000281.1 GCA_018725345.1 Bacillota bacterium
AACATTTTTGAAAGGTTGATCTGGCCAAAAAATCGATCAATACGAGATTGAATCTTCTGTTCATTGGGTGTCATTTCTGATATAATATTAGTCATAGGAAACCTCCAAACGGCTGGTATTGTTGGGTTTTAGACACTTTAATTATACCATACCGAGGGGGTTTTCTGTTGGTTTTTTTGCTAATTACTATATGGTTTTTTCAATGTTCAGGTTTGATTTTGAGGTGGGAAAGTTGGGTTAGTAAAAGGAATATTTAACCAAATGTCGAATATTCCAAGTGGGCTAAACAATGGCTTTCATCAAAAGATCATATTTTTAGGAGGAGAAGTAGATGCTTAAGGTATTTATTGCTGATGATAATAGAGAATTTTGCGACTTATTGATTGAGTATCTGGAAGGACAACCAGATATTGAAGTTGTGGGTAAAGCCTACAATGGCAAGGAAGCGTTGGATTTAATCGCAAAGAACCCTCCCGACGTGCTGCTTTTGGATATAATCATGCCGTATCTTGATGGATTGGGTGTTTTGGAGCAAATCGGTCAGATGAAAAGTAGGCCTAAAGTAATTATGTTGACTGCGTTTGGGCAGGAAGATATAACGCGGAAGGCTGTTGAGTTAGGCGCTTCCTATTACATATTAAAGCCGTTCAATATGGATGTTTTAGCAGAAAGAATTAGGTTGTTAGGAAATGGACAGATATCTGCCCCCAGCGTGAACGGGTTGTCACGCCCGGCAAAAAGAACAAGCCTAGAAGCTGATGTAACAAGTATTATCCATGAAATCGGAATTCCTGCTCATATTAAAGGCTATCATTATCTGCGTGAAGCAATTCTGATGGTGGTGGCTGAAGTAGATTTGCTAGGCTCTGTGACAAAAATTTTATATCCTCGGATTGCAGACAGATTCGATACTACCAGTTCCCGTGTAGAGCGAGCGATCCGTCATGCAATTGAGGTAGCTTGGTCGCGCAATAACATTGAGACAAGTAAGAAATTTTTCGGCTATACAATCAATACAGAGCGAGGCAAGCCTACCAACTCCGAGTTTATTGCCTTGGTTGCCGATCGGATGCGTTTATACGGTAAGAGTGCACATTAATGTTTTAAGAGTATCTTTGCTCGGAAAGAGAAACAGCTGCGGATAAAAATCCAGCCGCTGTTTTTACTTAAATTAAAGCTTGATTTTATTAAGAATTGTTTCAACCGCTTGTACCGCAGCAGATTCATCGGGTAAATCAATTAATGCTCTGCCTTTGACATCAAACTGGGCGACCATCGGATCTAGCGGCACCGTCCCGATTAAGGTGAGCCCAGTCTTTTCAATTTCTTCCTGCAACTCTTCCACTTCATTGCTCATTACTTTAGTAATTACTAGGTAGATTTCTTTCACGTCCAAATTTACACTTTTTACAATATCATAGACGCGGGTGGCGGAGCGGATACTGCGGGCTGCTGCGTCGCTGACAACAATCAATATGTCAACATCGGAAATAATCCTGCGACTGAGGTGTTCTAATCCTGCTTCATTGTCAACAAGTACATAGTCGTAGTTGGAACGAAGTTTTTCCAGGTGTTTGCGCAACAAATCATTGGGATAACAGTAACATCCAGCGCCTTGAGGGTTTCCCATCACTAGTAAGTCATATGTTTTGCTAGTTTCCACCAGAGCGTCTTGCATTTTAAATTCAATATACATTTCTTTAGTCATACCGCTTGGAATGGCTTTTGGGTTTTTTGTATCTTCCAGCAGGCAGGACATGGTATTCTCTACCTTCAGCCCCAACACTTCGTTCAAGTTAGCATTCGGGTCGGCATCAACTGCCAAAATAGAGGTACCCTGTTTGTGCTTTTGGAGATGGCGTAGCATTAGTGCTGTGAAAGTCGTTTTACCAACGCCTCCTTTGCCAGCAATTGCAATTTGTTTCATCGAAAATCCTCCCTGTCAGTAGATAATTATTTTTTGCCGTACAACCTTTTCGAGATCAGACAGCGTATTGCATGGGAACATGCGTAGCATACCTTGAAACGTGCGGACTGATTTGCTGTTTTGACAGTCGCCATGAGGCAATGTGTTTAATATGATAATATCTTTCACTATTCTTTTTAATTGTGCCAATTCCTGCATAGTTTCGTCAAACTCCATTGTTTTTGTGTCGCTTACAGTGAACTCGTTTAAGCTTTGCTTAAACGAGTTCACTGCTCAGAAGATGATGATTAGGAAGGTGACAGAATGATTATCGGTGTGCCGAAAGAAATTAAAATGGATGAAATGCGTGTGTCTGTAGTGCCATCCGGCGTGGAGGCACTCGTTTCTGCCGGTCATCGCGTCCTGATTGAAAGGAACGCCGGTAGCGGTGCTGGTTTCTTAGATCAGGCAGATGAGCATGCCGGCGCAGAGTTGATGGTTGACGGATAGGCAGTCTAGGGACAAGCTGATCTAATTGTATATAAAACGGACGATGGGAAGCGATTTTGCTGGGTAAGTTCTAAAATTAGCCTTCTTCTATATTCTGATGGTGAAGGGGGATTTTCATGATTTTGTTGCTTAGAAGGAGGATTTATCGTCTGCTGATTTTTATTCTAACCATGGTGTTTGTTTTACCGTTACTTCAATATTATGTCTTGCTGGCACTGAACCCTCAGTTTGTGCAGTTTGATGTGCCCCGCGGAGCAGCACTGAAAGTATTGGTAGGAGTAGATAATTGCGCTGAGGAAGAAAGCGCTTTCTCTAAACTTTTTACAATTTTACATGAATTTTATCAAAATGGGATATGATTTTCATGGGATAAAAGGATTTTTTTGCTAGATGTGGAATCAAGTAGAAAGTTAGCCAAAACAAGAAAAACGCTTTGCGGTTTTTAACATAAGACGCGTTTTTCTTGTTCTTTAGGGGCTGCCGCC
>QLUI01000282.1 GCA_018725345.1 Bacillota bacterium
GCTGCGGCAAAAATGAAATTAAAGACCAGTGTCAGTGATATTCCTTACGCCATTACTGATATACAGGCGTTGTCCGAACTCGGTTACAATCTCGTTGATTTGGAGAACGGGCTGGAGGAGGGCTTGATGACAGAGGGGATGGTTCGCCATCTTGTGAACAAATATCAGGAATCCTTGATACCGGAGGATCCCTATAGCCACTCCTTTACCGCCTCCTACTTTTTTTAAATTACGAATTGAAGGACGTCATTTTTAAGTTTGACAAAGCAGAAGGGCTGCTTTATAATGAATTAGAAAAAAATGCAAGTAATCAATTGTGATTATTTAGGTTTTGTAGAGTTATAATAGGAAGAAAAAGAAGAAGATCTTTAAGTTTGAATCGCCGTTTGGCGATTCGTTATTTAGTTTACAGGTGAATAGTGAATTTCTAGCAAAAGTAGGGAGTAAGCAGCAACGTTGCGGAATATAATTGAGCGTGCAGTCTCAAAACGCGTTGAAGGAGCGAAATAAATGGTAAGTAAAGAAGTTATTTTAACTCAGTGTGGCCTGGAAAACTTAGAGAAAGAGCTGGAGCATTTAAAGTCAGTTAAACGCAGGGAGGTGGCCGCCCGTATTAAAACAGCAATTTCATTTGGTGATATCTCGGAAAACTCGGAATACGAGGATGCAAAAAATGAACAGGCTTTTATTGAGGGTCGTATTATTACATTAGAGAAGATGCTGCGCAACGTGCGTCTCATCGGTGATGAGGAGACCAGTTCCGAGATAGTCAGCATAGCCTCCACCGTTATTTTGAGGGATTTAGAGTATGAGGAAGATTTTGAATACACCATTGTGGGGTCTGCTGAAGCTAATCCGGAGGAAAGCAAAATTTCTAATGAATCTCCGGTGGGAAAAGCAATTATCGGAAGAAAAACTGATGATATTGTTGAAGTGTCAGTACCGGCAGGGATTCTTAAGTATCAAGTCATTAAAATATCTTAGCACAGAAATTTTTCTCATGCGGGCGGTGAGTAGCTAGATGAGTGAAAGTGTCAGCGAACAAGAAATTGTTCGGCGTCAAAAATTAGCTAAATTAAAGGAACTGGGCATTGAGCCTTACGGCGAAAAATACCAGGTTACTCATTGTGCGACCGATGTGATTGGTCGCTTTGTTGCGCTAGAAGGGCAACCACTGTTGTTAGCCGGCCGTTTGATGACTATCAGAACCCATGGCAAGGCTTCATTTGCCAACTTGCAGGATGAGAGCGGACAGATTCAGATTTATCTGCGGCTTGATGACCTGGGAGAAAAAAATTATATGATTTTCGAACTACTAGATATGGGTGACATCATCGGAGTGTCCGGGGAGGCTTTTCGGACACGGCGAGGGGAAGTAACTGTTGCCGTAAAAGAGTTTAGATTGCTTGCTAAGTCGCTGCGCCCACTGCCGGAAAAATGGCATGGTCTGACAAGCGTGGATTTGCGCTATCGACAGCGATATCTGGATCTGATTGTTAATCCGGACGTAAAAAAAGTATTTATTTTGCGCAGTAGAATTGTGCAAGAGATAAGGAATTACCTGAATGGGCTAGCTTTTCTTGAGGTGGAAACGCCTGTGATGCATACTTTGACCGGTGGGGCATCTGCCCGTCCGTTTATTACCCATCATAATGCCTTGGAAATGCAGCTTTACTTGCGGATTGCCACGGAACTCCATTTAAAGAGGCTGATAGTGGGCGGGATGGACAAGGTTTACGAGCTGGGCCGGATTTTTCGCAATGAAGGAATTTCCACCAGACACAACCCGGAATTCACGTCGGTAGAAATTTACCAGGCGCAAGCAGACTATTTAGATATGATGATTCTTACGGAAGAACTGGTTTCTACGGTTGCGCAAAAGGTATTTGGTACAATGAAGTTGCTGTTCCAGGGGACAGAAATGGACTTGACACCGCCTTGGCCCCGTATGACCATGGTGGCTGCCATCAAGCAGTTCGCAGGGATTGATTTTAATGAAATCATAACTGACGAAGACGCACGATCAGTGGCTGTGGAAAAGGGCTTGACAATCAAGCCGGGAATGCTCCGTGGGGAAGTTATGAACGAAATTTTTGAAGAATTTGTTGAAAATCGGCTGTTTCAGCCCACATTTATTGTGGACTATCCACTTGAAGTGTCACCATTGGCTAAGCGTAAAACTGACGATCCGTCCATGACGTATCGTTTTGAGGCATTTATGGCTTGCAGTGAGATTGCCAATGCATTTACTGAGCTTAATGACCCTCTTGATCAACGGCAACGTTTTGAGTGGCAAATGGCTAAGCGAGAGGCTGGTGACGAGGAAGCGCAGATGCTAGATGAAGATTTTCTGCATTCCCTGGAATACGGAATGCCACCTACAGGAGGACTCGGCATCGGCATTGATCGGTTAGTGATGATCCTGACCGATTCCCCATCTATTCGCGATGTAATTCTGTTCCCCACAATGCGACCGCGGGATTAAAAAAGACGCTTCGCGTTTTTTGTGACAGATGAAGCGTCTTTTTTATCCGCTAGGGGACGGCGCCACATCGCGTTGGTCTGACGGTCCTTTTGCACCCCGCAAGAATAAGGGGGAATCCCCCAAAACATCCCCCTTGCAGAGGATCGTAGCTTCCTTGTAGGATATAATTTCCTATGCAATAAAAAAGTATTAACAGGCGAAATACTTAGAAATAGCACGATTTTTTAAAGTAAAGGCGTTTAAAAACCGCTCAATCGGGGTAGGCTTGATTAGGGCGGTTTGTTTTATATCTGTAGTGGTGGTACATTTATACGTGCTGACTCGCCCCTTGTCGAATCCAGCGAATCAGGCAAGCAGAATGAGATGTTCTTTGAAAACTAAACAGGAAACGCCATGCGAAGTAAGCATTGAT
>QLUI01000283.1 GCA_018725345.1 Bacillota bacterium
TTGAGCAGCGCCTTGCGGACGCACTCCTTGAGGGCGAACTGCTCCCTGTTGGCTTCCTTGCTGCAGACGCACTCCTTGGATTTGAGCCGTTCCCTGCAGCCTATTTTGGACGTTTTGCGGACTTTCATTATGCTGCTTGGGACTAACCTGACTTTTCTCTGCTCCTTTAGTCTGATTCTCTTGAGCGGCTACTCCCTGAGTAGTTTGCGGTAGATCCTGTTTTATCTCCTGCTTAACAGGCGTGATGATAGACGGTGCCTCTCCTTTGCCAGTCATTTGATAAGTAATTCGCTTGACAGCCTCATCCTCCACCACGCTCATGTGATTTTTAACTTCAAAACCGATAGCTGATAAAATATCAATAATCCTTTTGCTGGGCACATCCAACTCTTTCGCTAATTCATAAACTCTAGTCTTCGTCATGAATTACACCTCCATTAGTTTGGCCTCCTTAAAACAGTAACTCAAAATTAGTCATGTAATCAATTCCGCCATTTTTTTTGCAAATCCTTCATCTAAAACGACAACGGCTGTCCTTGGCGGTGAACCAAGGGCAGCTCCTAAATTTTCCCTGCTTACACCCCGAGCTACAGGCACTTGGTAATAGGTTGATTTATCAAGATATTTCTTAGCCGTTGACTCACCGGCATCTTCAGCAAGAATGAGTAACCTTGCCCGACCGGTGCGAATTGCTCGCAGGTTATCCTCCTCATGAAAGGAGAGCTTGCCAGCCCTTTTAGCCAGCCCAAGCAGAGCTAGTGACTTATTCATCAGCCTGCTTATCCTCAGGCAATTGTGACGCCAGTTCTAACACTACCGCTGGAGAAACCGGGTGCTTTAGGCTTCGTTCAAAACGTTTAGCCTTGGCAGCCAGATCCAGGCAAGCACGCTTCTTGCATAGATATGTGCCGCGCCCAGCTTTCTTCCCTGTAGCATCCAGTTCCACATTCCCTTCCGGTGTGCGGACGATGCGAATCAATTCGCGTTTATTTTTTTGCTCCTGGCAACCAATGCACGTACGTAACGGTACCCTACGGAGTTTCATCGTCTGACACCCCCTTTGCGAGGATGGTGCGACCAAGCGCCACACCTTGGCTAGAAACGCCGGAAATTTCCAGCTCTTCAAGCTTCTGCTCCCTCCGCGGCAGCCGCTCACTTGCCTCAAATAACAAAGCTGCACGGTCAGCAACCTGGCTTTCGCTGGCAATATCTATTTTCCAGTTTGTCAGCTTTGCAGCAAGTCTGGCATTCTGTCCCTCTTTACCAATGGCCAAAGACAATTGATAATCAGGAACGATAACATTTGCCACCTTTTGTGCACTTTGCAACAAAACCAATACTACCTTAGCAGGGGAAAGAGCATTAGCAACAAAAATCTCTGGATTTTCGTCCCATTTGACAATATCAACCTTTTCACCGCGCAGTTCGTCAACAATTGCCTGTACACGTGCTCCTTTCGGACCGACACATGCACCGACAGGGTCCACGTTCCTATTTTTTGAGTATACCGCTAATTTTGAGCGATAGCCAGCCTCCCTAGCCACCGCTTTGATTTCAACAGTTCCGTCAAAGATTTCAGGAACTTCCAATTCGAACAGGCGCTTCAGAAGTCCGGGGTGAGTGCGGGAGATAAAAATTTGCGGCCCTTTTGTTGTCTTTCTCACTTCGTTGATATATGCTTTTATACGCTCTCCTTGCTTGTATTCATCGCTTGGCATTTGTTCTGTGGCAGACAAAACAGCTTCTGCTTTACCCAGATCCACAATTATATTTTTTTGTTCTATGCGCTGGACAATACCGGTGATAATATCTTCTTCCCGGTCAATATATTCATCAAAAACCATTTCCCGTTCTGCCTCACGAATGCGTTGAATAACAACTTGCTTAGCCGTTTGCGCGGCAATTCTGCCAAAATTTTTCGGCGTTACTTCCTTCTCAACCATATCGCCCAACTGATAATTTAAGTCAATTTCTCGCGCATCAGAGAGCGAGATTTCCAGCTGCGCATGAAACACTTCTGCTACTACCACTAAGCGGGTGAGAACCTTAATCTCACCTGATTCACGGTTTAGTAGAACGCGCACATTAGCTGCAGCATTAAAATTGCGCTTATATGCCGAAACTAATGCTGCCTCAATAGCATCAAACAAAATCTCTTTTTTTACGCCCTTCTCTTTTTCAATTGCTGTCATTGCAGCTAAAAAATCTTCATTCATGCTAAATACCTCCTTTCTACTTGTCTATAAAGGTCAGGTTAGCTTTTGCCACCTGGGAAAGCGGAATCCGAACCAAAGTCTGCTTTTCCGTTTCCAGTAAAATATCCTGTCCTTCCAAACCGCGCAAAGTGCCGGTAAAGCTTTTTTGCCCGTTTAAAGAGCTAAAGAGCTTTATTTTTGCAACTCTACCTGTAAACCGCTCATAATCAGCCGCTTTTTTAAGCGGCCGTTCTACGCCGGGAGAAGAAACTTCCAGAAGATAATGCTCTTCAATGGGATCGATGCTATCTAGAGCCTCGTCTAACGAGCAACTCATCGCTTCACAGTGCTCCAGCATAATTCCGCCTTCCCGATCTATACAAACACGCAGTATCAATTGGCCGCCTTCTTTAACAAATTCCACATCCACTAGTTCCAGTCCCAGCGCATCTGCCAGAGGATCAGCTATTTCCGTGACAATCTTAATTATCTTTGACATCATAGTCCCTCCGTCTGCCGCCAACAGTTTTGCTACGCTTCAATATGTACTCCTACTAGTTTGCGTTATAGCAAAAAAATTAACATTCCTTATATACCTGTGTGCCTGATAAAACTGAAGAGTGGGCAGGCCCACTCTTCTCAGCGAAAAGCTATGAATTCAACTTCCATCCTACCATATCTAGCAGCCTTTCGCAACC
>QLUI01000284.1 GCA_018725345.1 Bacillota bacterium
TCCTCAGTGGCACCATTATCGTTGAAACGATTTTTGCGGTCCCCGGAATCGGTCGCCTGTTTATGGATTCCATATTTCGCCTCGACTATCAGGTAGTGCAAACCATTGTGTTAGTTTTCGCTGTTATTGTCGTTGTAGTGAATCTGTTAACCGATCTGATCTATGCATACATTGATCCACGGATACGCGTGAGGTAACTTATGTAAGGGCAGGGGGAGTCATTCATTATGCAGCGTGTTGCTGTGTCTTCACATCAGTGGTCGGAGTTGTCGCAGGCTTGGCGTCGTTTTAGAGCCAATCGGTTGGCTGTGGCTGGAGCTGTCTATATTATTTTGCTCTGTCTGATGGCTATCTTCGCGGATGCCCTGGCGCCTCACGATCCTGCATATATTTTTCGCGGCATGCGCGGTGTCGGGTCGTCCTGGGAGCACCCGCTCGGATTCGACCATGTGGGGCGCTGTCTACTAAGTCGCATCATCTTCGGTGCTCGAGTGTCGTTAATTGTCGGTTTAAGCACAACTCTCCTGACGGTCGTCATCGGGGTAATGATCGGAGCAGCCGCAGGTTATGTCGGTGGATGGGGTGACGCAGTGTTGTCACGTATTGCCGACACGCTGATGGCACTTCCTCTTTTTGTGCTTCTCGTTATGCTGGCTGCGATGTTAGGTCCTGGTTTACATACCACGATTGTGATCATCGGTGTCACGGGCTGGACACGTATCGCTCGGGTGGTCCGCGCCGAAGCGTTGAGCCTGAAAGAACGGGATTTCGTCATGGCAGCACGTGCCGTCGGCGGAGGGGGACCCTGGATTATATGGCGGCACATCCTGCCCAATGTGTTACCAGCAGTAATTGTCCTTGCGACACTGGGAGTAGGTATGATCATTATCCTCGAGGCCACCCTCTCGTTCTTCGGTCTAGGTGTTCGTCCCCCAACCCCCTCCTGGGGCGGAACCCTGGCCGATGGTCGAGCGTTCATCCTCATGTTTCCCCACATTTCCATCGCTCCGGGTATCATGATCGTTCTGATTGTGCTGGCCTTCAACTTCTTTGGTAATGGCCTGCGCGACGCTCTCGACCCTCACCAGAAGAAAACTTGATTAAGGCAGATTGCAGGTAGGGGATGAATATTTTTATCAAAGCATCATTGGCATGGAGTTCAAGGGCAAGATTGTTGAGCAAATAACTATAGGTAGGTCGCTATAAAGCGATTATCCCTCCGTTCCACCAGATTGTTTTCCGGAGTCTGAAATGTGTGTACCGCGTTGTTCTTGAGAACGCCCGCCTGAGGCGGCAGGTGACAGTAGTCGTTTAAAATAAGCCTTCTGTTCCAACGCTGATAGCTTCAATTCCGCGGGCTCTCAGCTACGGTGGAAGTTGAGAGCCAGACTGGAACATCTGTTAAAAGGTGAGGGGTATATTCTAGACAAGAGGCGCATCAAAATGGCAAGCACGAACTGCGAAAAGCTGCTTACCGCTACTGATAGGATTAACGAATTTGGGCACCTGGAAATCGGTGGTTGTGATGTTGTACGACTAGTAGAGCAGTATGGGACTCCACTCATTGTCTACGATGAGACCCTTATCAGGGATAATTGCCGCCGTTATAGCAAGAGCTTAGCTAAAGACGGGCATCGGGTGGCCTATGCTGGCAAAGCATTCCTTTGCGTAGCCTTGTGCCAGATACTCGCAGAAGAAGGAATGTTTCTTGATGTTGTTTCAGGAGGTGAACTATATACCGCCCTGACGGCGAAGTTTCCCGTCGAACGGATTTACTTTCATGGCAATAATAAGAGTGCGGACGAAATCGCGATGGGCATCAAAGCAGGAGTCGCTCATTTTGTCGTGGATAACCTCTACGAATATTCGCTACTGAAAACGTTGGCTCGGGAAGCCCCTCGACCTTTGTCGATTCTTTTGCGCGTAGCGCTGGGGGTTGATGCCGCGACGCATCGGTACATTCGCACCGGTCAGCATGATTCCAAGTTTGGTTTTGCTATCACTGGTAAAGATCTAGACTTCGTGGTCGCCGGCGCATTATCTGACCAAGCGCTGCTACTGGAAGGTTTTCATAGCCACATCGGCTCCCAAATAACCAACCTCGGTGTCTTTCGCCAGGCAGTGGAGATCATTTTTGAGATAGCTAGGCATTATCGTGATAAGCATGGTTGGCAGCCTACGGAGATAAATCTGGGAGGGGGGCTCGGTGTCAAGTACCTACCAGATGATGAAGCGAGTAGTATCGAAGACTTAACAGGCCTCATCTTGGAGACAGCCGCGAAGCAGATGGCGGCAGGGGGTCTTTCCCCGCGCCTGACAATAGAACCGGGGCGGTCTATAATCGCACCGGCAGGCACCACTCTATACACCGTTGGTTCCATAAAAAATATCCCCGAAGTACGAACTTATGTGGCAGTCGATGGCGGCATGACTGATAACCCTAGGACAGCACTATACCAAGCCAAATACGCCTGCATGCTGGCCAACCGCGCTACCGAACCCAATGAGGGAGTGTACTCGATCGCTGGAAAATCATGCGAATCAGGCGATATGCTCATTTGGGACCATCCTCTGCCTGCTGTTAAGAGTGGAGATATCCTCGCCGTATTTGTTACCGGCGCCTATAATTACAGCATGGCTAGCAACTACAACCGATTGCCTAGACCAGCAGTAGTGCTTGTCAAGGATGGGACGGCGAGCATTATGATTGAACGGGAAACCTATGCCGATTTAGTTAGGCTAGACCGAAGCGGTGAAGCGGTGGGGACAGTCCCTTTTGCTTCCGTGAACAAAAAGAACCGTCAGACTGTGTTGAAACGGATGTCCCACCCAAATTTCGCTGAGAATTCTCCTGTCGGCGGTGTGGTTGGCACAAGTTCACGCAGTCTGTGA
>QLUI01000285.1 GCA_018725345.1 Bacillota bacterium
GGCGCTTTTATAACCAGAGGGCCTGTGTGGAGAACATGATCAAAGAAGGGATGATGGGATATGGATTGGATGTAGCTGTATCTCACAACTACGGGGGTAATGTAGCCCACTTCTTCCTGGTCATGCTGGCATATAACCTGATGAACTGGTTCAAGGAAGAGGTGTTGGACCAGAAGAAGGTGAAAAGGATGGCCAAATGGATACGAGAGCGATTCTTTTACCTCCCATCTAACTCACCAAAATCACCCTGGGGTCAAAAATCACCTTCAAAAAGGTGGGGAGGAGGCTCTAGAGCTCGCCAGCGGGCCTTCGTGCATAATTTGGGATGAAATGTCTTAAATATTTGCACATAGCGAGACGGTGGTTCCTCCGACCCAGTAATTCTGTCAAATGACTGCTACTGCGGAAAGATGTGAAACTTTCATCACCTCAACACAAGCCATGGATCGACCTGCCCTCGATCTCTTACTTGAAGCGTTATAGCCCCAGGAGGCATACCGTTATCCAGGTCGAGGCAGTCAGGGACTTGGGCGTTATTTGACAGTATTACTTTCCAAATCGGCGAGGTTCGCACCTTCTCGGCACGGCCACGAGGATATTCCGCCCACGATGATTCTGATTCCCTTCGAGGCACGGGGAGCTCGTGCAGCGAGTCATGCATACGTTCCACCAAGTCCACTCGCCATAAGAGGTCAAATGGAGGGTAACCGCAGAGGGAAAGCTTGGGAAAGACGACGAGGTCCCATCTCTCTCTACGGGCCTCCTCGATTCGGGAGAGGATGGCCGGGAGATTCCAGTCGATCGCTCCGACGTGTGGGTTGGTCTGCATGATACCAAAGCCCATCGCTGCATTACAAGGCTCGGCCAGGGCCCGTTCCACTTTCACAGGCGGAGGCGAGGTGTCCACACGTACTGATCGAGCCTTCGCCGTTCTTCAGGGGCGACGCGCACGACCTCAAGCCCGAAATAGGAGACCCGGCGCTTGCTCTCGTGTTTTCTCCCTTCAGCCAGTGTAGGAATCGCCCGCATCGGTCGGCCGGCCATTTCGCCTGAGAGAATGCAAGGGGTTTAAGTCTCTTCTGTTGTTTCTTTTCCCCTCTCCCAGACCTCACCGGTGGGGAGGACGATCCTCTGGCCGTTCAAGTAGACGAGGAAGCGCTGGAACCCAGCGTGGATCGCCGGATGTGACAGCGGCTGCCCGCCTTGCTCGTCGCAGTAGGCGAGGACGTGCAGGGTCTTCTCAGCACGGCCGTAGCGGCCGTCGAACCGGGCGACGAAGCGATCACCGTAGAGGATGGGGAGGACGTAGTACCCGTACCGCCTTTTCGATACGGGCTTGTAGACCTCCCAGGCGTACTGAAAATCCCACAGTCTCTCCAGTGCGGCCCGCGCCCACAGGAGTGGGTCGAGCGGGGCGATAAAACGGGCTTTATAGTCGAGCGTCGTCTTCTCTGCTGAAGCGAGTCCTTCTGCGGCTTGAGGAGAAGCATAGAACGGTGTCTTGATCCCCTCAACGTGCACCAGAGCGAGCCGTCCTGTGGCGATGAGCCGTGCGGGGAGGTCGTTATCCCGCGCGCCGTGCAGAAACGCCCACGCCTCAGCATTTCCTCGCGATGGGAGGAGGCCGACCATGCGTACACGCTTTTGAAACAGGTATTCCATGAAGGTATCGATCGAGGGGGGATCATTCCCGTAGAATCCCGCTGGGATTACCCGTTCGGTGAGGTCGAAGTAACGGCGGTAGTTGCGACGGTAAGAGACGCTCAGCCTCCCTTGATTCCACAGAACCTCGAGCGCACCGTTGGCCGCCTTGGTCGACTTCCAACCGCGATAATCACCCTGGGCGATATGGAGATCCTTCAGATCGCGACTCGATTGCGCGCCGTGCCGCTCAACGGCGCAATAGACCTCCTCCACAGCTCCGGGGTGTTCACGGTTCAATCGTTCTTCTCCCTCCCTCCCCCATGGTCCTCCCCCTCCCCGGGACATGAACGCACGAAAAGCTGGGAACGCCTCGATCGGGAGCACACAGAGGAGCTTGTCCCAGTACTCGAACCCGAGCCGCTCCTGGTGAATCAGGTCGAGCGTCTCCCCGGGATGGGTCCCATCGACGCGGGCCTGGATCACAAGGTCGTGGTTGCGGCCGAGGACGGGAAGCGGGTCAAGCTGAATCCCTTGAAGGTCGCGGAAGCAGGCGCGGATCCCAGCGTTTCCTTTCTCGTACACCCTTCCGTGCAAACCGACCGCCCAAAGCTGATACAAACGAGCCTGTTCAATACTCCAGTGAAGCTCCATCCGTCACCCTCCTAGTTGTACAGGGTAAATCCTCGCATCTGAATCTGTCTATCCAGCGGACGAGCATACCTATTGAAATCCTCGATGGCCAGTGCCACAGGCAAGTCCAGCTTGTCTTTGTGGTGTTCAAGCCGACAGACGAACTCGCAAAACCCCGCATTCGGCGTGAGAGATGTCGAATTCTTCCAGGATTGAGCCGTCCAGCCCAGCGATACCTACGCAATGGGCTTTGCAACCAAATCGATGCCGGCACGAACGTGGGGATCTGTATTGGTTCAATCGTTTTCGGACAAATCGATGGCACTAAAATGCTACAACTCTCCTCAGTTCTTGTCAAGTCCCTGCCTCCGCTGTCGCTTCGGCTCCTCGTTCACTCCGCCCCAGGACTGGGGCTCCGTTCACGAGTCTAACTTCTTTGTTGCCTCTATTCACCTCCTTTCGCCTGGCGGCTGCTTCTCTCAGTTTCGTCTTCCGCTCAGCCAGTAATACCTGAGGATTGCCCAGGTAGTAATCAACCGGGCGCAGGTATTCCAGAGCAGAGTGCAGCCGCTCTTCATTGTAGTATCTCACCCATTC
>QLUI01000286.1 GCA_018725345.1 Bacillota bacterium
TACTCCACCTGATTAAAAATTCCCACCTACAGATCCTTAGAGGTGGGGCCTTAACCCAAAAGAAAAACCAAGATAAAACCAGTTGTTTTACTTTGCTCACGTAGCTCAGTCGGTAGAGCACATCCTTGGTAAGGATGAGGTCACCGGTTCAATCCCGGTCGTGAGCTCCATGGCGGCGTAGCTCAGTTGGTAGAGCAGGCGGTTCATACCCGCCGCGCCCGGGGTTCAAATCCCTGCGCCGCCACCAAACATAACATGATTTTTGGACAGGCTTTAGTCAGGCCAAGTATGTTGAAATAATTTTTTGTCTAAAGCAGCTACAAAAAAAAGCACCGTAAAGCAGCGGTGCTTTTTCTCCCGCCTCTCTCGCCGGTGAGCCTACAAAAAGTTTGACAATAGAGCATGAAGTGTGTTAAATTTGTAAAAGTGAAATCGCGAGCTAGTTTCTGGGGATAAGCAATAGATTTGCGGTGCAAACTCACTGGTAAGATGAACACGCTGTTTTAGGGGGTGTGAGATATGCGCGTGAAGGTCACGATGGCATGTGGTGAATGCAAGAGACGGAATTATATTACGACTAAAAACAAACGCACCACACCGGATCGGATTGAGCTGAATAAATTCTGCTCAATCTGTAGAAAACATACTGCTCATAAAGAAACGAAGTAAGGGTTTATATTTGTTTAAATTGAGGATGTGAAAGCATGTCCGAAAACGTCAAAGTTTTAACTAAGCATCTCAAAGACGTCAGACAGGAATTAAGAAAGGTTCATTGGCCCAATCGCCGTGAGCTGACGCTCTTTACCTCTATGGTCCTGATGGCCATCTTTTTTATTGGTGTTTTTTTCTGGATCCTTGATTCCGGTTTTGCCGGAGTATTGAGGATCATTCTTCAGAGGTAAGGAGGCAGGGACTCCCTCTAGCCTATGAGTAAAAATTGGTATGCAGTACACACCTACGCCGGCTACGAGAATAAAGTAAAGACCAACTTGGAAAAACGAGTTGAGTCTATGGAGATGCATGATAAAATCTTCCGTGTTCTTGTTCCCATGGAAAAAGAACTGGAAGTCAAAAACGGGAAGCAAAGAACAGTGTTAAAAAAAGTCTTTCCCGGGTATGTGCTTGTGGAAATGATTATTACAGATGATTCATGGTATGTTGTACGTAATACGCCGGGTGTTACCAGTTTTGTTGGTCCCGGTTCTAAGCCTGTTCCCCTGTCTGCGATTGAAATTGCCCAGGTTCTAAAACAGATGGGCTTAGGGGAGGCTAAACCCAGAATCGACTTAGTGGCTGGAGAAAAAGTTCGGGTGATTGATGGTCCGTTCGCAAACTTTATCGCTTCCGTTGAGGAAGTTTTGCCAGATAGGCGTAAGGTTAGAGTGCTTGTGGCCATGTTCGGCCGGGATACTCCGGTTGAACTTGAATTTTTTCAGTTAGAAAAGATTTAGCACAGATTGGAGGTGTAATTATGGCACGCAAAGTAATGGGGATGGTTAAATTACAGATTCCCGCAGGCAAAGCTACCCCCGCTCCGCCCGTTGGCCCTGCCCTCGGCCAGCACGGTGTGAATATTATGGGTTTTTGCAAGGAATTTAACGAGAGGACTGCGCCAAGCCTAGGCTTGATTATTCCTGTGGTGATCACAATCATGAGTGATCGTTCTTTCTCTTTTATTACTAAAACACCACCCGCAGCTATACTCCTAAAAAAAGCAGCCGGCTTGACACGGGCTTCCGGTAAGCCGAATACGGAAAAAGTAGCGACTCTTTCCCGTGACAAAGTTCGTGAAATAGCAGAGCAGAAAATGGAAGATTTAAACGCAAACGACGTGGCTGCCGCTATGAGAATGGTGGAAGGTACCGCGCGAAGCATGGGGATTGTAATCGAAAGCTAAGCTAAGCGGTGGGAGAGATTGCCGTCTCGCTCGCACCACAAGGAGGAAAAGTTAATGGCGCAATATGGTAAAAAATATCTTGAGGCAAGCAAGCTCATTGACCGTAGCCTGCTCTATGAACCCAAGGAAGCTCTGGAACTGGCAAAACAGTCTACTGTGACCAAGTTCGACAGTACAATCGAACTGGCGGTTAGGTTGGGGGTGAACCCTAAGCATGCTGATCAGCAAGTTAGGGGTGCCGTAGTTTTGCCTGCCGGTACCGGCAAAACGGTAACGGTTGCTGTTTTTGCTAAAGGTGAGAAAGCAAGGGAAGCAGAAATTGCCGGAGCTGAATTTGTCGGCGCGGAAGACTTGGTGGCAAAAATAGAAGGCGGCTGGTTTGGTTTTGATGTGGCTGTAGCTACACCGGATATGATGGGGCTGGTGGGCAAGTTGGGTCGTGCTCTTGGTCCAAAAGGTTTAATGCCGAATCCGAAAACCGGAACGGTGACTCTCGATGTAACCAGAGCAGTCAATGAAATTAAGGCTGGTAAGGTCGAGTACCGTGTTGATAAAAACGGGATTATCCACGTACCAATCGGTAAAGTCTCTTTTGTTGTGGAGAGTTTGTTGGAAAATTTCTACACCGTTATTGAGACTCTGCTGAAAGTTAAGCCTGCAGCTGCAAAAGGCCAGTATATCCGCTCAATTACGGTTGCTTCCACTATGGGTCCCGGTGTCCGCGTCAATATACTGAAGGCGTCCGCACTTGGCAAAGTGAAGTAACAACAAGTGAACGAACTGATGGTGCAAAAAACGGCCGCAGCTGTTATCATGCGCCTGAGCAAATACACTGACTGAGTAATTATCATTTTGACTGCAGACAGCCGGTGCCCGTTAGGGCGTAAGACTTGTGTCACCTGCCGAGGTCGGAGTTCGTCAAAGCCGTTTGGTGATTGATGGTATCCGTATCTCATGCGGATATCTTTATTT
>QLUI01000287.1 GCA_018725345.1 Bacillota bacterium
ATTCTCCTCACTGGATGAGTTAAGAAAGATATTAGCTCAACACAGCAAGATAGCACCTCTTATTGTTGTTAAAGCATCTGGCATTCCTCGTGTCCACAAGGGTATAGGCCACCTTGTGATGCTTGTTGGTCTGACTGACCAATGTGCAGAACTGAAAGATCCTGGTTTGGGACATATACGCCTCACCAAAGATCTCCTGAGTAAGAAATGGACTGGAAGAGCTCTACTGATTTGCTCAAAAGAGACCGCTGAAAACCCCGTTTTTCAGCGGTAATTTGAATTTGGGGGGCATGGAGGTGGGTTTGCTAAAAACGGGCCGAAGGACTTTTCAGCGGTCCAAAATAATGGAGGGAGGTATGATATAATGCATGGTATGGAAAGCCTCTTAACCTTAAGCCAGGTGAGGAAGGTTTATCCCAATGGTAAGGAAGCTGTAAAGGGGATAAATCTCACGGTTGTTGCGGGGGAAATCTTTGGACTGCTGGGGCCAAACGGAGCTGGGAAGACCACCACGATTCGCATGATTATCGGCGCCTTGCGACCCACTTCAGGGGCGGTATCTTTCAATGGACAGAATATATGGACGGCATCTGGGAAGGCAGCACGGGCACTCAAGAGAAGCATGGGATATTTGCCGGAAAGGCCGGTGATGTTTCAGAAACTCACCCCGGTAGAATTCCTCACCTTTATCGGGGAACTGTATGGCCTGGGTGATTCGGGCATACAATATACGATCGAGAAATACCTCGACTACTTCGGTCTGCTGGAGAGGCAAAATGAATACCTGGAAAAACTTTCGGCGGGTATGCGCAAGAAAGTAGCTACCATTGCGGCCATCATCGGCAACCCGGATATAGTCTTACTGGACGAGCCCTTCAGCGATCTTGACCCCGAATCCATCTTCCGGATGAAACAATTAGCCACAGATCTTAAGAGACAAGGGAAGGCAGTGGTAGTGTCAACCCATTTTCTCACACTGGCCTCAGAACTAACAGACCGGGTGGGGATTATTCACCAGGGTAAGCTTCTTTTTTGTGGAACTGAAGCTGAGTTACGAAGTAAGCTGAAGCAGCCTGATGGGGTCTCCCTTGAAACCCTGTTTTTGCATCTTACTGGTAGTGACATAGTTGCCGGCGGGGATGCAAAGATGAAAGGAGAAATTGCAACTGATGAGAAAGTTACGTAGCCTTCACCCCCTTACGACACTTTTTTACTGGGAGTTCTGGAATGATTTTCTTCGCGTCATATCGATTACTGGAATAATAGGTTTTGTGGCAATTCTGGGAGCAATCCTGGGTATTACATATTGGGGTGCTTTAGGGTTGAGGGCTTTTCTGGAGGAAAGAGGACTTATTGATGTCGTTGGGGCTTTATATTATGTGGTTGGTTTCCCGCTTCTGGCAATAACCGGCTTACTAATTGGAGCTAGCATATTGACATTGTCCGTCTTACAAGAAGAGGAGCGCGATATGTGGCTACGCTCTTTACTTACTCATCGTGATTTCGGTTTTTATGCAGGCGCTCGTTCGCTGCTGGCAGCGTTTTGCCTCACGTTCCTGGCAGGATTTCTTTTCCTCTTTCTTGGGAAGGTAGTTTGGAGGATAGGTCTTTTAGATTTTCTCTCCGGTGGTGTGGTTATTCTGCTCCTGGGCGTATTCTTCTGTACCCTGGGTACCCTTTTGATGGGTCTGCTGGTGATGAGCATTCCTCCTCGACATCAGAAAAGGGTTCTGGTTGGGCTGGCCGGATTTATTGCTATCTTACTGGTTGGATCAGCGGTTTTCGTTGATATCGAGATTCTCCTTGCCAGGCTTCTTGATATTCTCATCAACCCCTATCTGCCAACAGCCTGGGGAATGGAGCTTTTTTTCTTTATAGAGGCGAAAGGATGGTTTGCTCAAGAGTCCTTGATGCGTCTTTTGTGGCTGATCGGGCTTACCCTTGCCGGTGGAGTTGCCCTGTATTGGGTGTTGCCCCTCGTCTATCGGCTGGAGAAAGGCCCTAAAGAAGGTTATGATCTGGCTACGTCCCTTCCAGTAGGGTGGGATACCAGGTTTGCTACCCTCCTTGGCCGACTGCCACTTGAGCGGTCTACCAGGGCTTTTCTGAAAAGAGACCTGATTATTGCCCTTCGCCATCCAGGCCTATTGATTACCGGCATAATTATGATAGGGATAACCTTTGCTGTGTCCATTGGCGATGAAATGGCGGCGGTGCCTCTCTTTATGGTGTATTTTATACCCATAGAATTTGCGTCTGCATACATGGGCGCTTCTCTCAGGACTGAAGGTAGCAACCTGGATTACATCAAAATGTTGCTGGAAAGGGGAAATTTCCTTGTCGGGAAAATAGCAGCCACCCTCTTGCTGGTCTTCTTTGTGTCTGCTGTTATTCTTTTCATCTGCATTGCCCTTTCCCCTGCCTTGGAATGGGACTTTGTCGCTGTTGGTATTCGTATTCTTATCTTGGTCATGGCTGTGTTCGGGGCTACCCTGCTTGCGATGACCTTCGGGGAGAAAATCTTGATTTCGGGCAAAGGAGGAAGCCTGGATCAAACTGTGACGCGCTGGTTTCTTGGATGGTTGATGGCAGCGGGTTGGTTGCTAGTGGATTTCTACTTCACCAAGCCTCAAATGATTGACAAGGCTCCTGCGTGGTTGTTGGCCTTATTACCTCATCTGCCCCTTATCATCTTTGGAGGGATAATATCCTATTGCATCCTTAGATTAAGAAACTTCGCTAGGGCAATAGAAGAGATTTAAATTCAGGGACGCAATACCTATTCTACCCTTCGTTGGACCGCTCACTCTTCGAAAGCAGATCATAGGAGGCTCTGGATCGACGGGAAGCCTGAAGATAGGC
>QLUI01000288.1 GCA_018725345.1 Bacillota bacterium
AAGAGATTGAGATTGTGGAGGGTTCCAGTGCAAAAGAGGGGGAGGGGAAAGCTACTAATCCAAGTTCACCAAAGAATCCCGCCGGAGCGGAAAGATACTGGGCATCTTAGCTTTGCCGACTGGTTGAAATCATAACTTTAAATCTGGGCCATCGATGTAGTGCCCATGACAAACCTTGAGGTTTGCTCGTAGCTTTTGTTTGAAAGGATGTGGTGTCGGTTCTCCTTGTTTGTAGTTGACATCAACTTATCCCTCCTGTAAAGTGTGAGTATGCCAATACGGAAGAAATGGTCAAAATTCATACTAGAAAATGTGCAAGCCGTTCCAGAGGAACCTGGTGCGTATGAACTAGCTAATAGAGATAAGCGCATCATAGATACTGGTGGTAGTAACGCATCAGTTCGAGTAAGGCTTTTATCACACCTGAGAACTAACAAATATCCAACAGCTATTTGGTTTAGATGTGAATTTGCTGGATGGTTTGAGAAAGGCATTGATGTAGAAGCTGGCCATAGCGAAAAGTTTGTCCAAAAGCACGGCAGAAAACCAAGATATACAAAACGGTCTCCACACAAGCCAAATCTATTCCCTTTTCTATAAGAGTGGTGATGTCAGGCGTGTCTTGCAGGGTGAAAGTCCCTGTCAAGTGAGGAATTGGGGCGTAACCGGCGTTCCTACCGCGGATGCTCCAATCAAGGAATCACACTGATGGATAAGATTCCTGTAAATGACACAGGTATATATGCTTTGGCACGTTTGGTGGATGATGCGCAAAAGGAACGGAGAGATCCAAGCCATTCCGATATTGAATTTCAAATAAACAAAAGCATGTTGTCCGATGGAGACCCAAACAAAGAAGGCCCTCCAGTAGGAAAAGCCAAAAGGGTGAGATGTGTTCTTACTTGGGGGATCGAGAATAGACCTGAATCAGCAGAATATTTTGCCGCTGGTCTTATATCTGCTGTAAAGGCATGCGGTGGCTTTCGGGAAAGTTCACCGAATTATGTTGGAAAAGATGAAATAACAAATCTAGCAGAAGCCTTAAAGTACTTGGGGATTTCGTTGGCTAGTGATGGTTCTTTGGTTCCGCTTGCTCTCGAAGGACTGTCGGGAAAATCACTAACAAAGGTACTGGAGATTTATGTTGAAAGAGCGAAGAAAGGTATAGAGGATGCCGCGTTAGTCGTGGGAACGAGTAAAGACTTGATGGAGGCAGTTGCCGCTCATGTTTTACAAGAACTATGGGCGCACTATCCTACAACAGTAAACTTCCCAACACTTTTAGGCCAAGCATTCACAGCGCTAGGTCTGTCCACCCCTGCGGATAAAAGAGAAACTGGGGAGCATCCAAGAAAAAATTTAGAAAGGAAGATGTATGATCTTGCGTGTGCAATAAATAGACTCCGGAACAAACAGGCTACTGGGCACGGCAGGCCGTGGTTGCCAGATTTGAGTAATGATGAAGCAAGAGCATCTATTGAGTTTATTGGGACAATTTCCGAAAGAATGCTGAATGAACTAAAGAAGAAGAGAGCATAACAAGCGGGTGAACGCGGACGGCAAAAAGCTTGGCGGTTTTTCGGGAAATGTATCTTCCGCGTAAGGGTCTGTGGTAATCCAAAGGTGGTTGCTCCGCAGTTTTTGCGGTCGGTTACCCGCGGCATTAGGCATAGGGAATGAACAATGAAGACCAACCTCTACTTTAACTCGAAACATCTTCCCTCCTCGCAAGGTGAATTCATTGCATGGTGCGATGGCATGGGTACCGGACGTTGCCTCTCACGCTCTCTTAATAGAGCAGCAAACTCCGTTTTCAAGCTACACACAGCTTTCTCAATTGCTCAGTCGGAAACAACTGGAGTTCGCTGCTATCCAATCATGGATGGGCTATACATCACATCACCTTCCAGGAACATGATGAATCAGGTGCTGAGGAGTGCCTTCTGTGAGCTTGCAAAGGAGTTTATACACACACCAGGAACTGCAAATATGCATATGATGCGTGCGGGTTTAGCATTTGGTCCCACCCTCCATGGTGCCGACATACCCGAAATGGCGTTCTTCGGTACCTTCCGTGACGGTCGAGAAATGTACGCAGAGACATTTAGACAATCTCCTATTAGCCAAGTTCGGTTGCAAGTACTTCTTAGCCCAGCGATGGTTCTAGCATACAATGCAGAGAAACTAGCGCCGCCTTTCGGGATATACGTTGACGACACGGCAAAATGCTATCCGGATCTATGCCCAAACTCGGACGGGAGCTATATCAGCAATCTCTTTCAATGGTGGATCATGGATGATGAAGCCCGCGAAATCGCTTCGGCGCTTTACGATCAAATCCTGTTTTATCTATCGAAAGGAGAAACGCATAGTGTAGGTATGGGTTATCCAATTGAGGCTATACGCAGGCACAAAGAATTAGCAGCCGAGTACTTTGGGGGACTGAAAAAAGAACCGGAAGATGCCTAACAACGGCTTCCAGACGACCGCTAACCGCGGCGCGTGAAGCGTGACGTTAGCCAGTAAATCATTAAACAGGGAGTAAACTTATGGCTACGAAAGAACAAAGAGAAAAAGCATGGGACAATGCTAAAAAGATCGGAGGTAAAGACCCGGAAAAGTATCGACAAGACCCATATGGTAATAGTATTTATAAGGCTTCCCACGGGAGAAGTTCAGAAATGGGGTGGCAAGTCGATCATATTAAGCCCACGTCAAGAGGTGGTTCTGACGCTACAAGGAATTTGCAGGCGCTCAATACCAAAGTAAATAGAGCCAAAAGCAATACATTGGTGAAGAAAAGTAGGCACTCCAAGAGCAATAAATAGGAAAACCGAAA
>QLUI01000289.1 GCA_018725345.1 Bacillota bacterium
AGTTAATTAATTCAGGGCAGGAGTATTTTAATAATCGGCGAATAAGGACGGTTTGGAAGGCGGAAATTAGCAGCGTCTTTTTTGTTTACTCCATTAGAAAACAGCATACAGGGGGCGAGTTTATGCAGGCATATTTGGGGATTGATGTTGGTTCAGTCAGCACGAATTTAGTAGTTATTGATGAGAAAGGCACGGTACTGGTCAGCCTGTATCTCCGTACAAGCGGTCAGCCGATTAATGCTGTGCAAGAGGGTATGCGTCAGGTAGAAGCGGAGTTAAAGGGTAAGAATGTAGAAATCTGCGGAGTTGGCACTACAGGCAGTGCGAGAACGCTGACTGGGGTAATTGTAGGTGCCGATACTGTTAAAAATGAAATCACAGCCCATGCTGTAGCCGCTTCGCACTTGGTGCCTGATGTGCAGACTGTGTTAGAAATTGGCGGACAGGATTCCAAATTTATCATTTTGCGGGATGGCATTGTGGTTGATTTTGCCATGAATACTGTTTGTGCTGCAGGGACCGGTTCATTCTTAGACCATCAGGCGGCAAGATTGAATATTCCTATTGAAGAATTTGGTGATTTAGCATTGTTAAGCAATGGATCGGTGCGAATTGCAGGGCGTTGTTCGGTTTTTGCCGAATCTGATATGATTCACAAACAGCAGATGGGTCACCCAGTAGCAGATATTATTGCCGGACTTTGTGATGCTCTGGTTCGCAATTATCTTAATAACGTGGGTAAAGGTAAGGAAGTTTTAGCCCCAGTAGTCTTTCAGGGGGGAGTGGCGGCAAACGCCGGCATTCGCGCCGCATTTGAAAAAGCGTTGGGCATCAAAATTACAGTGCCGCCTTATTTTAACGTTATGGGTGCCATCGGTGCCGCCCTTTTAGCTAGGTCAACTGCTCGGGAAAAACAAAGAACTGATTTCCGTGGTTTTGAGGTTTCCGAAATGGATTACCAAGCCTCGAGTTTCGATTGTCAGAGTTGCGCTAATCTCTGTGAAATTGTTAATATTGCTGTGGATGATAAAATCTTAGCGCGCTGGGGCGGTCGCTGCGGTAAATGGGAGACATTGCAAAAAACCGGATAGAAGACAACTGCCGGCAACAGATGGGATGCTGTCGGTTTTTTTTATGTGATTTTTAGCGTTGGAATGTGGGATATTTGGGGCAGAATACGTGTTAGGTAAGATGCGAAAGATGCTTAGTGGTCGTCAGTAAAACTATTGCTAAAAGAACTGGAGGTTAAATAGCAGGAAATTATGCGACTCTTTCTTGCACAGGCGTCGCCGAGAGCTTGCTCAGCAAAAAATGGTGAGGAAGAAAGGATTTTTTGTTTTTATGTCGAAGAGAGCACGCGGGAGGGATGCTTGTGTCTGAGTTATTAGGGAAGCGCTTGCGCGCTCTCAGAAGATTGAAGCGTCTTACGCAGGATGATTTAGCTAATGCGTCAGGAATTTCTGTCAGCATGCTGTCTACAATTGAAAGGGGAGCTAAGTATCCGCGCGTTGATCTGCTCAGAAAGTTTGCGCGCGTGCTAGAAGTTCCCCCGGAAGAACTTTTTGTATTGCCGGAAGTCATAGCGGCTAGGTAAGTAGATTAGCAGTGAATTAAATCTACCGCGTGAAGGATAAGGCAGTTCTTAGCGCAAATAAATAAGCGTCGGAAAAAGACGCTTATTTATTTGCTTCTTGTAACAGATCTTCGTACTACCGCCTTTGACGGCGGCATTGTCAGAAAGATAAAAATCAGTTTTCAGAGCAGAAAATTTTATTATGCTTTCCTGCGCATTTAATATTGTCAAGTTTATTATATTACGTGTATCCTGGTTAAGAGGATTTTAATTCTCTTGCAGTAAGGAGAAGGCTATGAAAGTTGGCAATATTTCTTTAAAAAACCAGATTGTTCTGGCTCCCATGGCCGGTGTGACGGACGGTCCGTTTCGTTTATTGGCAAAAGAGATGGGCTGCGCTCTAGTATATACTGAAATGGTTAGCGCTAAAGGTGTAATATCTGCCCCCAAGCATTCTTTGACGCTTGCCCGCTTTTCTGAAGAGGAAAGACCTCTTGGGATTCAGTTATTTGGCAGTGAGCCGGCAGCTTTTGCGGAAGCAGTGTCCGTCTGTGAGTTCATGGAACCAGACTTGTTTGATATCAATATGGGTTGCCCAGTCAAAAAGGTGACAGGCAAAGGTGAGGGTTGTGCCTTGATGCGCGAACCGAAAAAAGCGTATTCCATTGTGAAGGCTGTCAGCAGGATGACAAAAGTGCCAGTTACTGTTAAGATGCGCAAGGGTTGGGACGAGCAATCGGTCAATGCTATAGAAGTGGCACAAGCTGTTGAAGCAGCAGGCGCCGCTGCTGTAACCGTTCACGGTAGGACTAGGGAGCAGGGCTACAGCGGCAAGGCTGATTGGCGCGCTATCACTGATGTTAAAGCAGTTTTAAAAATTCCAGTCGTGGGCAATGGCGATATTTGGCAGCCCGAGGATGCTAAGAGAATGCTGTGCGAAACCGGTTGTGACGCGGTGATGATCGGGCGTGGCTCGCTAGGCAATCTTTGGTTGTTGAAGAGAACGATTCATTACTTAGCAAGCGGTAACTTGTTGCCAGAGCCAACTACTGCTGAAAGGATAGTGCTTGCTAAGCGTCATCTGGATTTGGCAGTGAATCATAAAGGAGAATACAGCGGTGTGCGGGAAATGAGGAAACACTTAGCTTGGTACTTTAAAGGAATTCCGAGGGCGGCTGTTGTGCGTAACCGGATTATGCAGGCGAAAACAAAAGCAGAACTGTTAGTCATTTTGGCGGATTTGTCTTCTGAAA
>QLUI01000029.1 GCA_018725345.1 Bacillota bacterium
TACCTCCTACAGCTTAGGTGCCGCGTCTACGCGATCCCAAATAATCTCCGCCATCCGCTCGTCTATTCCCAGCACAGGCGCCAGCACCAACCGCAAATGCGGGCGCTCCATTGTTTCTTCTGCTAAAATTGCCGGGATGTCTTCCTGCATGTGAATCCCGTCATAAAGAAATACTGGCACAATAGTCACTTCTTCCAATTCATCGTCATCAAGCTCTGCCAATGCTTCCCGTAAGTTAGGTTTGGCAAACTGTAAAAAACCATAAGTAATCTTTGAACCGGGCCTCTTACGATCAACCATCTCTCTTAGCTTGGCCAACTCCTCATTAGCCTCACTACGCCTGCTGCCATGCCCAACTAATAAAATTGCTTGCTTCAACAATAACACCTCCAAAGATTTAGGCCACCTCAGCAAAAGCACTCTCCCTCCCTCACGCTAACCCTCTCCCTCCCTGTCAGCGCCTCTGCTACAGCAGCACGGGCACGGTCAGTCTCTTTTTTCATCCCAGAGGCCATAATCCAATTAAAGGCTCAATCAGCCAAAATCGCTGTCGGTTCACAAAGGGCTTTCGGCAACCAAACGGTAAAGCCGCACGCCCCGCCGATTTCCAGGGCAAGCTGACGCCCGCCCGGCGTGACCGCAATAACTGAGCTGCTCATTTTTTTCCTTCCCGAAAACCGTGACTAAAATCTGCCGCATAAAGACGAGACTTTCTACTCTTCTCTTCCGCCAGAAAATCCCCCACAAGAATCATGGCTGTTTTTATCACGCCTGCCGCTTTAACTTTTTGCGCAATCTCACCTAATGTGCCCTGGATAACCCGTTCTTCCGGCCATGATGCTTTTTCCACCACCGCCACCGGAGTTTCCGGCGGATAAGCAGACAATAACTCTGCCGCTACCTGTTCCATCATCCCTACGCTAAGGAAAATACACATGGCTGCCTGGTGAGCCGCCAGTGAACGCAAGTTCTCTTTTTCAGGCACAGGCGTGCGGCCACCCATCCTGGTAATAATCACCGTCTGAGAAATCTCCGGCATTGTCAGTTCCCGCCCCACGGCGGCGGCTGCCGCCGCATAGGATGAAACGCCCGGCACCATTGTACTTTTAATCCCCAGCTGCCCTAAAGCATCCATCTGTTCCTGGATAGCGCCAAAAAGTGCCGGGTCACCGGTATGCAGCCTGACTACTTGCTGCCCTTTTACCGCCGCCTCCGCCATCATCCCCACCAACTCGTCAAGAGCAAGACCTGCGCTATCAATCAGCCGGGCAGCAGGACCGGCGTGAAGCAAAATAGTTTTGTTAACCAGAGAGCCGGCGTAAACCACCAACTCAGCCTCCTGCAGCAGACGCGCTCCCTTTAACGTGATTAACTCCGGATCTCCCGGACCGGCGCCTACAAACCAGACAGTCATCCACTCTTCCTCCTTTTAACAATCAATTTTTTGAGCGGCTTCTGCCCAGTGCGCAACTAATTCATCCTCATTGCGCGTCATTGAAAAAAACAGCTCTGCCACGCAGCATTTATGCCCCCTCCTTTCTGGCACTGATAATCCAAACCCCATTTTGTGCCCGAAAATAATTTTCCTTGCCCAATTTCTCCAAGCGGGAAGCATGGATAAAAACTCCTTCCGGCTCCGAAAAAGGCGCTGTACTTAATGCATCCAGAATTTTGACCAAATTTCGGGGAGTTATAATAGTCGCAACTAAAATACCACCCACCACCAATTCCCTGGCACACACAGTAAATATTTCCTCAAGCTGACCGCCGCTTCCTCCTATCAGCACCCGTTCTGGAGCAGGCAAACCAAACAGCGCCTGCGGCGCTTCCCCATGGATCAGCTCGATCTGGCTCACCCCAAAGCGCAAACTGTTTTTCTGAATCAACAGTATTCCTTCATGACTCTTTTCCACAGCAATCACGCGGCCCCCGGGAGTAAACCGCGCAGCCTCCACAGAGAGTGAACCGGTGCCGGCACCAACATCCCATACTGTGAGATTTGGAGCGAGTCTGGCTACACTAATAGTCAGCGCCCGCACCTCCCGTTTTGTCATTGGCAAAGAACCACGCTCAAAAGCTTCATCCGGAATCCCCGGTACAAGGTATGGCCACTCTCTATTCATCGATAATCACCATCACACAATCCCCTACATCTGTACCTGCCAACTCAGACAGCTTTGTCAAACAAATCTTTTCATCGGCGTTGGTTAGCGAGCGACAAAGCGCAACCACAGAATCGCGCGCACCGCAGTCAAGCATAGCTTGGGCAATCCGCCCCGGGTTCCACACTTTGTCTGTCAGCACCGCTTTTTTTCCCGGTAAGAGCAAATCATTTAAAATGTCAGTACCTTCACGGCCGTGAGTTGAAAAGAATACCGCATCCTGCCACGGTTCGGCCAGGCGGGCAAAAGCGACTTGAACAGAAGACACCCCAGGGATAACTTCCAGTTCTTCCGCGCTAAAATGGCGGCGCAAATAGGTCAGCAGACTGTAAAAGCCAGGGTCACCTGAAACTAAGACGACTACTTTTTTTTCCCGGCTCAACACTTTAAGTTGTTCTGCCAGTCCAGCCAAATCAGCCGTCACAGGCAGCACCTCTTTTCCCATGGCAAAAAATGGGGACAAGGCTCGGTGGCCTCCGACCAAAACATCGGCGGCTGCCACCGCCTCTCTCACCACCGGGAGAATATAACTTTCACCGCCGGGACCTACCCCTGCCACAGTCACTCTGAATTTCATGATTTTCCTCCAGCCATGTTTTGCCATAATCATCCATCGCTAAAATCTCTCCCGCCAAATTCAAAAGCATACAGCCTACGCGCAAATTACCATTCGCCATTCTTTCGGCCCGCCTGGCTACCTCTGCCGCAACTGCCGCCAGCACATTTTGCCACCTGTGAGCCAACAGATAACTTGACGATTCTTCCGCAGTGTTGTGCTTCATCAATGCAAGTATCGCCTCTTCCGGCAGCCCAAGAAGCGCAGCGTGAGCCACCAGCACTTCCCGCCGCCCGTCCGCCACAGAACTATGGGTGTCGGTTATGCCTGCAGCGACTTTTATAATTTTGCCTAAATGACCAAAAAGCAGCACAGCGTCAACGCCTTTAACAACACAGGCATGCAACATATACCCAATAAAATTGCTGGTTAGCAAAACCGCATCAGCTTTTACAGGAAGGCGACTCAGTGCATTTCGTTTGCCCATTTTTCCCGGCGTGAGCACCAGCCTCCGCTCTCCAGCCGCCAAAGCCACGTCAATTTGTGGCGCCAGCGACCGTTTGCAGGCATCTACTGACATGGGCTCCACCAGACCCGTTGTGCCGAGAATAGAAATGCCGCCAATAATACCAAGTTCAGGATTGAGCGTACGCCTGGCCAGCTGCTCTCCTCCGGGCACAGAAATAGTGACAGCAACGCCGCAGTTTAGGGGCAACACCGCCTGAACATGAGCCAGAATCTGGCTGCGCGGCACTGGATTGATCGCCCACTGGCCGGGCGGGATTGCTAAACCAGGTTTTGTTACCCGACCTACCCCTTCCCCTCCGGCCAAACAAATTTCCGGGAAGGAAAGTCTGCGTGCTTCCGCCACCACCAACATTCCGTTTGTAATATCCGGATCGTCACCGGCATCTTTAATGACACCGGCTCGAGCTGTGTCGCCGTCTTTTACCAGTAAAGCGAGCGGCAGTGTAAGGGTAAGCCCAGCCGGTGTGTCTACCGTTATAAATTCATCGATTGCTTTGTCAGCAAAAAGCAAGCTGACGGCAGCTTTTGCGGCTGCCGCGGCGCAGGTGCCGCTGGTAAAACCGGCTTTAAGTAAGCTTCCATCAGGCTGCGCATAGGTTGGAAGCACTGTTTTCAACTCTTCTCCCCCTGTTTGTGCAGCAGTTTGAGCAAAAAATCACAGTCCAAATGCCGACGGACGGCGTCCGCTAGTAAACAATAAGCATGTTCTCGCTTCTCCCTGGCTGAAAGACCAGGGCGTTTTGTTGGCAGCATAAACGCTTTTCTCACCCTGTTCAGATAGCCGCTGCGAAAATCAACCGCATCAAAAAGTCCGTGCAGATAAGTTCCCATCACTCGGCCATCTTCACTGCAGGCACCGTCTTCATAGCAGTTTCCATCGTCTCCAATCAGGCGGGCAAACGGAGTAACCCCCTGGCGGCTGGACTGTCCAAAATGGATTTTGTAACCTTCCAAAGCTTCCCCATGCCCCACCGTTTCCCCCGAAACACGAATTATGGTTTTCTCCGGCAAAAAATCTGTCTCAAGCGGCAATAAACCAAGACCAGAAACTATTCCTCCCGCACCATCCACCCCGCCCGGGTCACGGATTACCTTCCCCAACATCTGGTATCCGCCGCAAATCCCAACCAAAAACGCACCGCCGGCAACAGCAGTGCTGATTGCTTCGCATAAGCCTGTTTCCTTCAGCCAAGCTAAATCGGCAATTGTGTTCTTCGTCCCCGGCAAAATGATTAGCTGTGGCCTGCCCAACTCCCTCGTCTCCGTTATATAGCGTAGCCGCACACCTTCTTCTTCTCCAAGGATATGTAGATCGCTAAAATTTGCGATGCGAGGCAGGCGAATCACCGCCACGTCCAAGTCCCAAATCTTTTTTGCACTTGCCTTAATCCCCAGGGAATCTTCCGCCGGCAAGGATAATTCGGAAAGATAAGGGATCACTCCCACCAGGGGCAACCCTGTCAACTGAAAAAGACTGTCCAACCCCGGCTGAAGTCGCTCCAATTCACCCCGAAAGCGGTTAACCACTAAGCCGCAAACCCGAGCACGCTCACTATCTGTAAGTAGCGCCAGCGTACCAACAACATAGGCAAACATCCCCCCACGGTCAATATCGCTTATCAAGAGCACCGGCGCATCTACCGCTGCTGCCAAGCCCATATTGACCAGATCAGCCGTACGCAAATTTACTTCCGCCGGACTTCCGGCTCCTTCCAGCACCACCACATCATAGCGGCGTCGGAGCGCATCAAGTGCTTCCAAGACTACCGGAAAAGCATTTTTTTTATAAGCCTGGTATTCACGGGCGGAAAAATCTCCCACAACGCGACCTCGCAGCACTACTTGCGAGACTGTGTCTGAAACCGGCTTTAACAAAAGCGGGTTCATTTCTACCGTAGGCTCAATTCGGGCAGCTTCTGCCTGCATAACCTGCGCCCAGCTCATTTCCTCGCCTCTCGCAACAGCTACAGCATTAAGCGCCATATTTTGCGCTTTAAAAGGTGCAACCGCGTAGCCGAGGTCAGAAAAATATCGGCAAAGCGCCGCCACCAGCAAAGTTTTTCCCGCATCTGAAGATGTGCCCTGAACCATCAGTACTGCTCCCATAGTCATCGTTTATCCCCTTTCCGCGGACCGGGTAAAGAAAGCAGACTGTAGATTGCAGACATATCCAAGGAACTTCGTACCGCATTCGCCAGTAAATCAAAGCGGGAACCCTTATCCAGAGGAGCGGAGGCCGCCAAATCAGGCCAGTCGCGCCCGGCTCTTAAAGTATTCAGCCAACTGCGACGAAAGCCGGGACGCTCAAATAACCCGTGCAGGTAAGTTCCCCAGACTGTGCCATCGGCTGACACGGCACCTTCAGCCGCTCCATTCTCCAATAAAAACGCCGGAGCACAGCCAAAAGCACGTTCTGTTTGTCCCAGATGGATTTCGTAACCCTCCACTGCTTCATTGACGGCAAAGGGCAAACAAGCAGTGGCGCTTAGCCGTCTTACTTGCTTTTGCGGATGAAAACTAGTCTCTGTGGGAAGAAGTCCCAGACCACTAAGCAATAGGGGCTGTTCTCCCCCTTCGTCGCCAGTTAAATCAGCCAGCGATTGCCCCAGAAGTTGGTAGCCGCCGCAAATACCTACAATTGGAACGCCGCAGCCCGCAAGCTCTTTGATCATCAACGCCAAGCCACTTTCTTGCAGAAAACGCATCGCGTTGATGCTATTTTTTGTCCCCGGCAAAATCACCGCGTCGGCGCCAACCAATTCTTCCGGTGTGGAAGCATAAAACAGAGAAACATCCTTTTCCCTGGCCAGCGCATCAAAATCAGTAAAATTAGCAACATATGGCAGACGGACTACACAAACCCGTAATTGATCAGCTTCATGCTCGATTATGGCGGAGGAACAATCAAGCGCTACCCCATCTTCCTCCGCTAAACCTGTCTGCGTCAAATAAGGCACCACCCCCAGCACCGGTACCCCTGTCTTCTCCTGCACAATTTTTAGCCCCGGCTCCAAAATAGCACGATCCCCACGAAACTTGTTAAAGATAAATCCGGCTACCCTTTTTTTATCTTCTTCCGGTAAGAGTAGCATCGTCCCCACTGCTGCCGCCAGCGCTCCCCCTCGGTCTATGTCACACACCAGCAAAACCGGCGCAGACGCAAGGGCGGCGGCTCTCATATTGGCCACGTCCTGGTGCTGCAGATTAATTTCTGCCGGACTGCCGGCCCCTTCAAGTAGAATGATTTCAAATTCGCTACGCAACAAATCCATTGATTCGCTGATAATCTTCAAACTAAAGCTCAGGTATGCTTCTTGCGAACGAGTTTCATAATCCACATTCGCGTGGTGGCGCCCCCTGACAATCACTTCTGCCTGCCCCGGTCCTTTTGGCTTCACGAGAATTGGGTTTAGATGGACTGAGGCCTTAATCCCGGCTGCTTCCGCCTGCTCTCCTTGGGCTCGCCCAATCTCTCCACCGTCAGCAGTTACATAGGAATTAAGCGCCATATTCCAGCTCTTAAAAGGCGCTACCCGATACCCGTCTTGCGCAAAAATCCGACAAAGCGCTGCGACCAGCGCACTCTTGCCCACATGGGAGGCGATACCCTGAAGCATGATTGTGGCAGCCGGCTTTGCTTCATCTTTTCCTACCAAGCTTATTCCTCCCTTGACATCACTCATAAATTATTGTATTCTTTAAGAAATACCCCATAGGGTATCTATTAGGAGGCAGACGCCAAATGAACACTTTCGCAATCAATCCCGCCCGCTGTGACCGTGCGCCAGGCTGTCGCGTAAAAAAAGAATGCCCGGCTAACGCCGTTATCCAACTTGACGGTAATTATTATATCGATCTGAATACCTGCCGCGGCTGCGGGCTCTGCGTCAAAGCCTGTCCCAAGGGCGCTGTTGAAGAAAGCAGTTTCTAAAGAGTCTCTGCCAAAGCTCGGTAAAGACAAGCTTTGGTATTAATCACTATTGCGCCGCCCAGCTTGATTTCTGCCAACAATTCCTGGCCCTCTCCCTGAGTAAAGTCACGCTGCAGATTAAGATGTTCTTCTAGCAGATAGACTGTTCTACCTTCTGCAAGAGCAGTAAGCGCCGCCCTTAGATTAAGCAAATTACCTTGACCGATGGGGATCTCAGCCAACACCACCACGTTTGCTTGCTGGATCAGCCGTAGATTTTGAGCATGCCGCTCCGCTGTAATAGCAGAAAAAGGCGCTTCCGACACCAGTGGCAAATCCAGGGAACGGGCCGCTTCCCAGTCGCTATCACCCACATTCAAGACGCCGACAGACAGCAGATAACCGGCCTCCCGCAAATCACGCATCAATTCCCCTGCGCTGCCGCCACCCGCCAAAAGGTGGATACGGCTCTTTTTTTGTTGCGGCAGACTAGCGCGATTACTTGGCAGCAGGGAGACGGTTGGCGTCCCAAGTAGCGGATGTGGCGAAACAAGTATGGCTGTTTTGTAAACACGGGAAATATTCTCTGTCGTCAACACATGGTCAGGAGAGCCGGCGGCAGCTATTTCTCCCTGCGCCAACAATACCAGTCCGTTACAGTAGTATGAGGCCAAATTCAAATCATGCAACACTGATATCACGGTAAGTCCTTCCGTCAGGCACAGCCGCTTCACCAAATCTAGGATCTCCTGCTGATAACCGATATCCAAATGTGCGGTAGGCTCATCTAAAAGCAATACTTTCGGCTGCTGTGCCAGCGCACGCGCAATCATCACCCGTTGTCGCTCGCCGCCACTTAACTCTGCAATTTTGCGCTGCCGCAGCTCCAGGCAACCGGTCAGCTCCAAGGCCTGACGGACAATAGCATAGTCTTGAAGCGTTTCCGCCTGGAAACGTCCCAGATACGGAGTTCGACCCATCATCACAATCTCTTCCACGGAGAAGAGATAACCGGCAAAAGTATCCTGCACTACGACTGCCATAACCTTAGCTAAATCATTTTGACTATAACTATTAAGAGCACGTTCGCCCAGTTCCACCAGTCCCGACCCTGGGCGAAGCACACGGGAAAGGAGTTTAATGAGCGTAGTTTTCCCGCTGCCATTTGGCCCGATTATCCCGAAAAAAGTTCCGGACTCCACGTCGAAGCAGATCTCCTTCAGCACTTTACGATCGGCATAAGTAAAGGTAAGGTTCTGAACCGTAATTCTCATTTTATCCTCACAGGCGAATTTCTTTCTTCTTTTTCCGCAGCAAATAGATAAAAAAAGGAGCGCCGATAAATGCTGTAATGATTCCCACAGGTATTTCCCGCGGTGCCATGACTGTACGGGCGACCACATCAGCCCAGACCAAAAATATGCCGCCTACCAGAGCCGATGCCGGCAATAACACCCTATGATCCGGCCCGCTCACCATTCGGACAGCATGAGGGATAATTAAGCCAACAAAGCCTATCATGCCGCTGACAGACACAGCCGCCGCCGTCACCAATGATGCCGTGACAAGAAGCAATTTCTTTGTAAAGTCTACGCGTACACCAAGATGTAGCGCTGCTTCTTCGCCCAAGAGCAATATATTTAATTCGCGGGCATATGCAAAGATAAGGCAGAAGCCCAACAAAAGATATGGCGCCACAAAACCGATCTCAGTCCATGAACGCATCATCAGTCCGCCGGAAAGCCAAAAAAAAATTCCCTTTATATTCTCTCCCGCGAAAACCATCAACAGCGAAATAACCGCCGACAAAAAGCTGGATACGACAACTCCGGAGAGCAATAACGTCACCACCGGAATCTGTCCACCGATTTTAGACAAGTTGTAAACAAAGAAAAATGCCAGTAACGCACCGGTAAAAGCAAAAAGCGGAATCATGTGGGGAAAATGTAACCCGTTTAGCTGACTTAAAAAAATAGCGATGGTTGCTCCGGTGGCAGCGCCGCTGGATACGCCAATCGTAAAAGGGTCAGCAAGAGGATTGCGGAGCAAGCCTTGGAAGGTACTGCCCGCCAATGCCAAAGATGCTCCAATTAACACTCCCAGTAAAACTCGCGGCAATCGCAGACTCCAAACGATGGCTTCAGTATTGCGGCCTATGTCTCCGGTCTCAATCCAAGGCATCCCTAGTTGTGACAAAATAATCCGCAACGTTACGTCGGCGGGGATGGCTACCGCCCCGACGGCGGTAGCCAAGATTACAGTCAGCAGCAGAGTTACAAATAAAGCAGCAAACAACCAGGTTTTCTGACTTCGTTTCATGAGCTTACTCAAAAAATGCGCCATAGAGTTCTTCGATGCCAAGCACAACCCGCGGACCCGGACGGGAGACTAGGTCGCCGTTCACATCATAAACACGACCATTTTTTACCGCCTGCAACTGCTGCCAAGATTCCCGAGCGAGCAGTCGTTCACGCATGGGGAAAGTCGCGACAATAACCTCAGGGTCCAGTTCAAAAAGTTTTTCTTCGGACATTTTAAAATAACCACTGCCGAGCGCGGCGGCAATATTTACACCACCGGCGCTGCTGATTAAATCCGACAAAAACTCGCCGTCACCCACAGTAAACAAAGACTCGGTGTCTATCATCACAAACACGCTGGGACGGTCAGCTTCAGCTATGACAGCCACTTTATCCGCAATGACTGCTCTGCCAGCCTGCAGTTCTGCAGCAAGAGCTTCTCCTTTGATTGACGAGCCGACTACTTCGGCTATTTTGATAATTGACAGTTCAATTTCCTCCAAACTTTGGGGATCAACAACCAGATAGGGTATCCCCGTTCCTTCCAAAAATGAAAGCGTCTCCGCCAAAGCATCACTGTTGCCGGTTACAATTAAATCAGGCTCCAGCGCCAGAATGCTTTCGACATTGAGATTAAAGATGCCACCTACTTTTTCTCGTTCCTGCGCTTCCACCGGGTAAGAGCAAAAGTTGGTCACACCCACAACCCGTCCTCCCTCATCTAAGGCAAACAAAATTTCTGTCAGGCTCGGCATTAATGAAACAATCCGCTCCGGTTTGGCCGACAAAGTTACTTCACGGCCAAGGTCGTCTGTCACAGTTAAAGGATAGCTCTGATTAACTGCTTCACCGTTTTGAGTTTCTTTTGGAGCAACATTGCCTGGCATACAACCGGCAAGCAGCAGCGTCACTACCAGCAACACTGCCGTACTTAATGCAATCACTCTGTCTTTTTTCATTATTAGCAGCCTCCATTTCTTTTTTGAAAAAAAAAAAAACAAAAATTCCCAGATTTTCAGCCCTGGGAATGCACATAAAAAAAACGTACGTTTCCCTTGGCCCGAGGGTACGATACTGCTGGTCACAGGCAGGTTTCCTGACTTCCGTTTAGAGCCTGCAAGCCTCTTTGCCGACTAAAAGAGGCATTTGCCGCAGGATTTACGGTTACAGTGGCGGGACCGCTCAGGCTTTTCACCTGATTCCCTTTTACCCCATTCGGGCACCTGTTTCCATCGCATTTTTTGTCTATCAGAATTATAGCATACGAGGCACTTGGAGACAATCGCTATTTTATAGTAAGATTGTCTCCACCCTGGGTCACCTTTTTCAGCTCGGCCACTTCCCGGATGGTCAGATTTCGCGAGCTGCCTTCCTGCATATCCGTCAGCATCAGTGGGCCAAAACGCACCCTCTTGAGAGAAACAACCGGATGGCCTACTGTCTCAAACATACGGCGAACCTGACGATTTTTACCTTCCTTAATAGTTAAAGAAACAATGGAGGTGGGCCGTCCGCCCTTTACAAGGCGTACGGTAGCAGGCGCCGTCATTCCATCAACCAACTTTACTCCTTTAGCCAGCGTTGCCAATGCTTGAGCGTCCGGTAGATCCCGAACACGAGCTAAGTATTCTTTTTCCACACCGAAGGAGGGATGGGTCAAACGGTTAGCTAGCTCACCGTTATTAGTTAGGAGCAAAACGCCACTCGTGTCCATGTCAAGGCGCCCCACAGGATAAACGCGGAACTTAACGTCAACCAGTAAATCTCTGATTGTGGGCCGTCCAAATTGGTCTTTAAGTGTGGTCACAAAGCCGACAGGTTTATAAAGCAAAAGATATTCGTGCCGGATAACCGTCTTCACCAGACGATCATCCACTTCCACTTTATCTGTTTCAGGTGAAATAATAATACCCATTACTGACACCGTCTCGCCATTCACTTTGACTCGACCGTCTTTAATCAATTGCTCACTATTCCTGCGTGATGCCACCCCAGATTGGGATAAATATTTTTGCAGCCTCATCATCTGCTCCTCTTCATGCAAAAAACCTTGACAAAAAAATCTGATTAATCCCTT
>QLUI01000290.1 GCA_018725345.1 Bacillota bacterium
CACGACTCCACCTGGGGTCTTTGTACCGGCGCCGATGGTAATATTTATATTGGCGCCTGCGGAGAGGCAACCGGGGGCTTAAGCGTCTTTATTCTCCGGTACCGGCCGGAGATAAAAGAATTAGAATATCTTATTGAAGTTGGACCTGAGCTCGGCGAACCACCTGACAACGGTCACGCCACACAGTCCAAGATTCATTATTGCCTTTTACCGGGTAGTGATGGCCTTTTATACTGCGCCACCCATGCTTCTGGTCCACCCTGGGGAGACCCGATTTGGAGTCCCTGGAACTGCTGGGACGATACCAAACGGTTCTTTCCTGGTTCCCACATTTTCACCTACAATCCAAAAACCAATCAGATTAGTGATTTGGGAATCGGACCGGTAAAAGAAGGAAGCCGCGCCTTAGCTCTGGATGAAAAAAGGCATAAATTATACGGGATAACCTGGCCGCGTAATCACCTCTATGTCTATTACTTGGATAGCCGCAGGTATGAAGATTTGGGCCGGTTTGGTGATATAAACCCGCAGGCAATCTTCCTTGACCGCAACGGGAATGCTTATACCACCGACGACTACGGATATATCCTCCGGGTTGATGCGGATACTAACCAGATTCAAAAATTGACGGTTAAGTGTCCCCATGAAAATTACCGGCAGGGCTGGCATAATGTACCCTACGATGTTGTACCCGCACCGGACTGGTCCTGTTTTTACGGTACCGACTGGGGTTACGAATCGTACCTCTGGCGATTCAATCCCTACCAGGGAAAAGAAGGAACGATGGAAAGTTTTGGCCGGGCTTTTGGGCCGGCTGACCTCAAAACCATCAATATGGAGAAGTGGCAAGTAAGAGCCATGGTCTTTGGCAGGGACGGAAAACTTTACTTCACTATGCGCCTGGGTTGGGAATCACCCCAGGAGACCTGGCTTCTGCGTTTTGACCCGGAAAATTTAAAAAGAGAAAAGATCTGTGCCCTGAAGTTTGGCGACCATCAACCACATGCAATGGCCAGCGCCACGCAGGATTTTTACGGCAACCTTTATTTTGCAGAAGCCGGCAATGCACCAACGGCCATCTACATCTATCATCCCAACAAAAGTTCTCTGAATAAAAAAGTCTTTTCCTGGAAAGATATCAAACAGTGGGGATAAAATAATGAGACTATTATCCAAGAACAAACCGTTAACAACGGATTTAAAAAAGGAATTAAAGAACCGGAAGTGGCCGGAAAAAGTGCCGATGCCGATAACAGATTACAGCCCGTTTGTAAAAGAAGGTCACCTGATTAATCGCGCTCTCCGGCTGCACAACAGAATATCCAAACCGATTTGTCCCGGAGAAAGTGCCATAACTTCATTATGCTGCGGTAATAACGGAAAGATATACGGCGCTACCTCCGGTACAAAAAGTCACCTCTTTTTTTACGACCCAGCGCCATATGCTGACGGAGTCTGTGATATCGGTGTTATTGAAGGGGCTTGCGGAATAAACAAAACTCTGGTGGCCGCCCCAGACGACAACCTCATCTTCGGAGGTGTATCCGAAGGCGTAATAGGTAAGAGTGAAGGATATCTTTTCTGCTATAACCCGAAGAATGATATCATGACGGAATTCAATAACATGTGCGGTGTAATAGAGAAGTTGCTGGTTCCGGTTCCCGGAGAATATATCGCAGGGCTAGCTATTGATAATAAACAGAAAGTAATCTATGGACTCAGCCGACCCGGTGGCCATCTCTTTGCATACGATATCCGCCGGCAGAAGGTCATCATCAAAGGCCAGATAGATAAAGACGGCCGGTTCTCTTCAATGTTGGTAACTGATGGCAGCGGTAATGTCTATGCTGCCGGAGCCCTCGGTGCGCTATTTAAGTACAACCCGGTCAGTGATTCTTTGACCAAACTTCCGGTTACGGTACCGGTTCTGGCTGGCCGGTCCTTATATAACGGATTGGATGCGGCTGTCTTCAACAAATTTGACGGAAATATCTATGGCGGAAGTTCTGCAGACGGCTTGCTCTTTGCTTTTAATCCACAGATCAATACTATTCAGACCATTGGAAAACCGGCTGCCGAAAACGGGTGTCCGGCTTTGGCGGTTGGCCATAACGGTTGTATCTACGGAATCTGCGGAGAAAAAAATGGAATGGCACGACTCTTCAAATATAACCCGGTCAATCATTCTCTGAACGATCTGGGCATGCCCCTGGCGAGCAGCGAAGAGTTCTGGCACGGGTATGAGTTCGGCAGCGCCTGTACAGGGCCTTTTGGAGAGCTCTATTTAGGAGAAAGTGACCGCATCAGCCACCTTTTTATCTACTTTCCACCCATGTAGTGATATATAAAACGCAATAAATATTTGTATAAACATTAAACATATGTTGTAATCGGAATAGTTTAATTTGAAAGAAGAGCTATTCCGATGAGAAGACTTGAGATTCCCGACGTTGAAACGTTTATTGCTGCAATCCAAGATGAAATATCCCGGACCCAGGAGGGCAGATATTACCATCGCCTGCACATTACTCTTCATGTGCTCAAAACAAGAGATCCTTATGAAGCAGCTTGTATCTATGACCACTCTCTCCTGCCAGCGTATACAATTGGATTCATCGCTTTACTACAAAAGGACCGGCCGGATTGTGGGAAGGAGAAAGGTCCGGTCGTCCAATGAACCTCTCTCCTTTGCAGGAGCAAAAGCTATACAGAGAGTTATTGCACTCACCCCGAGAACTCGGCTACGATCAGAATGTCTGGGACGGACCATTACTTTCCTATTACCTCAGAAAAACAGTATTCTGTGCACTTACGGGTCAGGCAG
>QLUI01000291.1 GCA_018725345.1 Bacillota bacterium
TCAAGCTTACCTACATCATAAACTGCCACTATCTTCCCCTGCCTCTCTAACTCCTGAACTAAATATAGTTGATGGTCATTGATATGCTCCCCATACCTTTTTAGCCTGGGGACAGCTATTACCGGGGTATCTTGCTCCAGAGCATCTATGATTAACATTGCGCCGTGGGTTACCACCACCCTTGCCTGTTGACACAGCCTTTTTATTTCTTCCTCGGTGGCGAAGTCGAAATGGGTAGCATTCTTCGGCACATATTTGGTATGTCCCTTCTGGATGATGACCTCCTCATCTATGTTTGACGCGATTTCGTCCATTTTCTTAACCAGACGCTCAAAGCCCTGGGTGTGCATGCCCACGGTGACAAATATCAAACGATTCCTCCTTCATACTTTGCCTTTTTGCCGTATTTGCTAAGAAGTTGCTCCCACTGGACAAGAAAGACATCTGAGACAGGATAGACTAACCTACCGGTGCCGGTTGGCTGAACTACCCTTGTCCAGCTTTCGATAAATATAGTCTTTATTCGGAATAGCCGGGCAAGGTAAAACGCTGGTATAGCAACTTCAGCCCCGGTGGAGACAATAAGATCGGGTCTCTCCTGCCAGAGAATCTTGAAAATGGCAAAGGTGGCAGACAGCATCCTCAACGGGTTTTTGCCAATATTGTTCAGAAGGTATTTATGCTCTAGCCGGCGTGTTCTAGCTGAGTCATAGGTAATGAAGAAAGTCTCATGTTGCTCAAAAGCTTCCATAAGGTATAACAACTCAGTTAAGTGTCCACCGTGTGAGCAAACTAGACAAATTTTCATCTCAGAATCCGAAATATCTGTCCCCATTCATAGTTTAGCTGAAGCCTTCTAAAAAGCCGGAAGTCTGAAATTTTCCTCAGCCGTTGTATTTCTGA
This sequence comes from Bacillota bacterium, assembly GCA_018725345.1. Taxonomy (GTDB): domain Bacteria; phylum Bacillota; class Dethiobacteria; order Dethiobacterales; family Dethiobacteraceae; genus GPS1B09. Next base: position 904 of record QLUI01000291.1, read on the forward strand.
GCGCCGTCTCCTGAGTTGCCTGATATTCTTTAGAACTGAAATTAGCGCCCTTAGCTTTGCCGAGATATACTTTCTGCCACGGAGTATACAGTAACCCATAATTAGCAGTTCAGTCAAAGCAAAGATTGGCAGACAGACTATAACAGTAAGCGACTTAAAACTGCAAACTAACATATTTAAACGACCATATTCCAGGTTAAATAGCTTTTCTGGGGTCATTTTTAGGCTGTATTTATGATAAACAATTGACTGAGGGATACAATAAATCTCATAGCCCATTAAATTTACCGTCCAGGAAAGGGCTACATCATCGTAATACATAAAGTTATCGTTATTCAATCCACTGGTTTGTTCCAGTATCTCTCTTCTGATTAAGTAAGAGCAGCCGCTGACGCTGGCTACTTTCATGGGCATATCTGGAAATTTTCCATCTTTCTCATTTAACCCCCTGGCAAAGCCGAGGCCGGTTATGTGGAGGTTCAAGCCAAGCGCATTGACCGTAGTTCGGTCGTGGTAGAGCAAAATCTTGGGTGTTACTGCCGCCACCGCGGGATTTTCATCGATAAACTTTACGATAGGCGCCAACCAGTTCTCATCAACTTCGGTGTCAATGTTAAGCGGTGCAATATAGTCGCCTGTAGCACACTTCAATCCGGTATTGATTCCGCCAGCATAGCCTAAGTTCTTCGAATTAGCAACTATAGTCAGTTGAGGGAATCTACGGCGGGCATAATCCAGGCTGCCATCGGTGGAGCCATTATCAACAAGGATGATTTCAAAGTTTGGATGGGTCTGATTAAGGATGGATGAGATACAGGTTTCAAGATGGGGCATCCCATTGAAGTTCACTACTATGACGGAAACTTTCTTTGCTTTGTTATCAGACATTGGCTTTCCCCAAAAATTTGTGGTTTTTAGTTGGCTCATTACTGGCTGCCTTTCCCAATTACATTCTTCTTTTGGCATTGTTCAAAAGCTTCCACACCAGCAGTTTCAGCGTTCTAAAGCCGTCCTTCACGATAGAAAGGCGGGAAAGCTCGCTATTCCAGTTGCAGCTTATAGGAACCTCTGTAATAGCAAGCTTATTCCTTGCTGCTTCATAGAGCATCTCGGTCTCTATCTGAAATCCTTGCGAAATCAAGTCAAGCTTCTGCCAGCCTTCTTTAGTGGTAGCTCGGAAGCCGCTGGTGCAGTCGGTTATTTTGATGTATTTCACCGGGCACTTGAACAGCGTTGCCAGGGGTAAGAGAAATGAAATAATCACTGAAATAACAAAGGAGGCCAGGTTATTGCTGAGCCTTCTACTAAGAGGGGAGATGGATACTTTCGATTCCGGGAGAGTCCTTGAGCCGATAACGAGGTCAGCTTCCCCTCCTAAGATCGGTGCGATTACCCTTGGAATATCCTGCGGGTCATGGGCTCCATCCCCATCGAGGAATAGGATTATATCTCCCCTCGCATTCTCCACCCCCGTCTTCATAGCAGCACCTTTGCCCAGGTTCTTCTCGTGAGAAACTATTACCGCGCCATTGCTGCGGGCGATTTCCTTTGTTTCATCCTTGGATCCGTCATCAACCACAATTATCTCATGAGGATATCCAGAGAGGCTTTCCTTAATCTTAGGGATGAGACTGCCGATGGAATTTGCCTCGTCCCTTGCTGGAATGATTACGCTCACCAACAACTGAGATGCGGAATCAGGAGCCGCTGGCTCTCCTGATTCATAACCCCTTACTATTCGGCTGTAATTCTCTCCTAGCATTGTCACTGCCTTAAAGAGTCCTATGTCCTATGTTCGAGGTTCGATGTTTGATCCCGCCTCCAGGGTTTCGGGTCTTTCAGTGTTGTTCCTTAGGATAGCACAGGGCACTTTTAATATGCAACTTTCCTCCTGCACATATATCGTTTATATCCAACC
>QLUI01000292.1 GCA_018725345.1 Bacillota bacterium
AAAGAGTGACATAAAAATCGGCTGAAAGTTGGTGTCTGCTAAGTGAAAAAAAGAACGGTGCATCTTCTTATTTTTTTGCTTGTCGTTAGCAATCTGCTGACGTTCCGAGTTACAAGAAATGCGTACCGCTTAACTATGCCTACGCTTCCTCCTGCGGCTTACGGTAATGCGGCAGGAGATGATCTTTCTTTGGAACTGAAACCTTTTGTTGAGGCTTTCAATATTTTGGTACAACGGCACTTGGATGAAGTGGCGAAAGAAGAACTTATAGATGCGGCTATTAAAGGGATGGTGGATTCCCTTGATGATCCCCAAACAAGCTTTCTAGATGCTGAGCATTGGGAAGAAATGATGATGAAGATTGACGGTTCTTTCTCCGGTATAGGCATTGAGATTAACGTTGTAAATGAGTACATTACGATAATTGCGCCGATAAAAAATACGCCGGGGGAACAGGCAGGTTTGCTGGCTGGCGATCGCATTGTTGCGGTTGACGGCGCAAGCCTAGTCGGTGCTACAACAATGGAAGCTGTAAAACTGATGCGTGGACCTACAGGCACCGAGGTCACGCTGACAGTAGAAAGAGACGGTCTACCCGCACCCCTCACCTTTCAAATTACCCGGGGGAATATTGTTCTGCCCAGTGTATTTCCCGAAATGTTAGCTGGAAAAATCGGTTATATTGAAGTCACCACCTTTGACGAGCATACCGGCAGTGATTTTCGTGAAGCGCTTCTCCTCTTAGAAACTCAAGGGATGAAAGCTCTGATCTTAGACTTGCGGGATAATCCAGGAGGATTGTTAAACGAAGCAATTAAGGTTGGTCAGGAACTTTTGCCTGCCGGTCCGATTACTCATGTGGTAGATCGTCATGGCGTGATTCAGAGGACTTACAGTTCTTTCGGTGTGCAAAAACCGTACCCCATTGTGGTCTTAGTTAACGGTGCCAGCGCTTCTGCGGCGGAGATAATTGCCGGTGCCTTTCAAGATACGGGAACGGGGACACTGGTAGGGACGAAGACATACGGTAAAGCCACGGTACAGCAGATGGAGAGGCTATCAAACAGTGCGGGTCTGCGTTACACTGTGGCTAAATATCAGACGCCCAGTGGCAGGGATATTAATGGTAAAGGTCTGGAACCGGATGTGGTTGTGGAGTTACCCACCGAATATATGTTGCTTTATCATCAGCTTGTTAATGATCTAAGGCCTGGTGATAAAGATGTGTTTGTCACCTTTCTACAAAAGATGTTGGTTGCGCTGAAATTCGATGTGACGGAAACAGGCACATATGACCAGGCGACAGAACGTGCCGTGCGCGCATTTCAAAGCAAGCATGGCTTGGCTGTCAGTGGAGTTGCTGACGCTGCAACAAGAAGTAAGCTGTCGCAAGAGATTGAGGCTTTGCTCAGGCAGTCAGACTTGCAGCTTAAAAAAGGAAAAGAAATTCTGCTGGAAAAAATCTAAAGAAGTGGGCGGATGGAGTCTATGGAAATGGTCCGTCTGTTCCTTGGGGCCTTCACGAGTTTTTTGTCAAACATGTTGTTTTGGCTTGTGGCTTTGCTGATGGCTAGCCAATACAGACGCGTTGCTAGAAATGAAATGCAGTTGTTTGGCAGGGCCAAATATTCTGTAGCTAGGCAGACACTCTATTTTGCTTTGCTAGGACTGGCCGGAGGTTTTCTGGCCAGTCTGCTGCTCGTTTTTTTCGGTATCTCTTTGCTCGACATCGGCATGATTTATGTTTGGCCGCTTGCAGTGCTGCTTTTACTTGTTCACCCCCGTTACCTTTGTTTCGCCTATGCTGGTGGATTGGTGGGGGCATTCTCCGCCCTGCTTCAGTTGCTTGAACAAATTTGGCCTAACATAACGGCAGGAATGCTCACTGGTCTTGCGAGCATTCATATTCCCGGACTTTTGGCTTTGATCGGGATTTTGCACTTGACTGAAAGCGTTCTGATTGCGGTGAGCGGACATTTGTTTCCAAGCCCCCTCTATCTTAAGACGGAGAAAGGGGTGGTGGGTGGATATTCGCTGCAAAAGTTTTGGCCGCTACCGCTGGTAGGTTTAATAGCCTTAATTGTGCCGCAGGCCTCCGCAGAAGCGGTGAGCGGGGTAAGCATGCCGGATTGGTGGCCACTATTAGCCGGATCTACGTTGTTGCCTGGAGCGGGCGAGACATTGGTTTATCTGCTTGTGCCCATTGTGGCGGGCCTAGGTTACGGCGACTTGGCTATCTCCACATCGCCGCGGGAGAAAAGCAAGCGCTCAGCACTAAATTTAGGTTGCTATAGTCTAATCTTGATTGTAGCCGCTTTTCTCGCTTTTCACTATCCGTTGTTCACAATACCTGCTGCATTGCTTTCACCATTTGGACATGAGTTTTTAATTCTCTTAGGCAACAAACAGGAGTTTTCCGGAGCGCCGCTTTTTGTCGCCCAGAAAAATGGTGTTAAAATTCTTGATATCTTTCCGCGTACGCCTGCCGCTGCCGCAGGGTTAGTCTCTGGTCAAGTGATTCTGTCAGTCAACGGTTTGCCTGTCAATGATTCCCTCACAATGCGAAATATCATGGAGCTCGCCAGCTCCATGGCGGATCTTGAAATCCAGGGTGAAAAAAACAGAGTTGAACTGAAATTTTCCGATTATAGGTTTACAGGGATTGTTTTGGCGCCGGATCAGTTTACAACGGTTTATCTGGAAGTTAAGCAGCCGCGATTTCTTGATGCTTTAGCCAGAAAAAGGAAACCGCGCACCTGAGTCAGAACGCATTAAGTCAGGCTATCTTTTTGCCCTTTGGAGAGACTA
>QLUI01000293.1 GCA_018725345.1 Bacillota bacterium
GGCGCCAAACGGGCACAAGAGACAATTAAGATGCAATAATGATGCAAAAGATGCAAAAATGAGCCAAATAAATAACTCCGAACTTCAAACTCCAAACTCCGCACTTCCACCTGGCTGGCGCTGGGTGAGGTTGGGGGAGGTGTGTGAATTGATTATGGGGCAGTCCCCTCCAGGAACCACCTATACTGACAAGCCAGGAGGGTTACCATTTTTCCAAGGGAAAGCTGATTTTGGAGAGTATTTCCCTAAGGTGCGAGCATGGTGTACTCAGCCCATTAAGATAGCAGAAGAAGGGGATATTTTAATCTCTGTTCGTGCCCCAGTAGGTCCTATGAATATGAGTAGTCTGAAATGCTGTGTCGGTCGTGGACTTGCCGCAATTAGATGTAGAGATAACGCGATAAACTGGTACATTTTTTGGTATTTGAGATGTATAGAGAAACAAATTGCATCGTTAGGAAGCGGAAGTACTTTTGACGCGATAACTCGAGGTGATTTGATAGGCTTAGAGCTCCCTTTACCATCAATAGAAGAGCAAAAGCGTATCGCTGTAAAAATCCAAGAACTAATCCAAGAGGTGGAGCGTGCCCGAACTGCCTGCGAAAAGCAGTTAGAGGCAGCCAAAGCCCTCCCCGCCGCCTACTTGCGTCAGGTTCTTGAAAGTGAAGAGGCGAAGAAGTGGGAGAGAAAGAGGTTGGGGGAGGTATGTGAGGTTTTCTCGGGCACCAGTGCTCCTCAAGGGAAGCAATACTTTGAAGATGGTATTTTCCCATTCGTAAGAGTTCAAGATTTAGGACATTACGGAAGAACAATAAGCCTTACTGAAACATTTGATAAAGTAAATAAAAAAGCAGTTAGCGAATCGAAATTAAAACTCGCAAAATCTGGAACCATCCTTTTCCCTAAAAGTGGCGCAGCAATATTGACAAATAGCAGAGCTATTTTAGGTATAGATGCGTATGTAGTTTCCCACCTTGCGGCTCTTTATCCAAAAATTGATCTTGCTTTGACTGAGTGGGTTTACTTCTGCCTTTGTCAGGTGGATATGGTTGAATACAGTGAAAATCCTGGCTATCCCTCACTAAAACTCTCTGTAATTGCAAAAATTTCAATCCCTCTCCCTCCAATCTCTGAGCAACAACGCATCGCTACCGACCTCAAAGAAAAAATGGCACAGGTAGAGAAACTTCGCGCATCCATTGAAAATCAACTGGAAGCCATTAACGCCTTGCCACAGGCAATTCTAAGAAAAGCGTTTAGAGGTGAGTTATGATGCATTTACGGGAGATAGAGGAGAGAGCAAAACAGGAGAAAGATAGGATTATTCAGCACCGTGAACGCCCTGCAATTGTTATTGCCGGTCCAGGTTCGGGTAAAACCACAACCTTGGCAGAAAGAATAGTTAGCCTTTGCCAAGAAGATAAGTGTGACCCAACTCGTATTAGTGCTGTGACTCTTACAAATCATGCTGCAGACGAGATGAAGGAAAAAGTTAAAAAGATATGCGATGAATCGAATTATGAGATACCTGAAGTTCATATTGGTACAATGCACTCTTTGGCGAAAGGACTATTGCACCGCTATTCGAACAACTTAGATATCCCATCGTCATTCCGAGTAGTTGGTAAATTGCAGGAGAAGATTTTGCTTGTGGATGCTCGTTGGGAATTAAAAAGACAAAAGGTCAATCTTGAACGCTATCAAAACAGGTATCTTAATCGTTTTAAAGCATCCAAGGCATTTGTTCCAACTTCAGTTCTCGATACAGTTGCTAAAATTCTATTTAGAAAAGGGCTTGCCACTCAAGAGCAATTCGATGAGTGTTACGGGTCCCTTCTCAATTATTACCATAGCGTAGATTGGTATGACGTTGTTGCACTCGCGGTAGAACTATTGCGTGAAGATAGAGATGTCCTTGACAACGTTACTAACGAGATTAACCATTTGCTTGTAGATGAATATCAAGATTTGAACCGTGCGGATCACGAGTTAATTCGGTTGCTTTCAACGAAGGCTAAATCTCTGATGGCCTTTGGTGATGATGACCAGAGTATCTATCAAACTGGAAGATTTGCAGACCCTGGGGGTGTAAAAAGATTTAAGGAAATTTACCCAGATGCGCGAATCTATCCACTTTCAGTGTGTTGGCGGTGTGGGTCATCAATTATAGACGCAGCTTGGAAGTTGATTGATGTGGATGAGGCTCGCCTTCCTGAGCGTATGTCTAAGGAAAAACCCATTCCAAATACTGAAACAGGAACTGGTGAATTTGAGATAAAGTCCTTTAAAAGCGAGAAGGCTGAGATACAAGCCCTTTGCGATGAAGTGCAAGATGAGTTAAGCACGACGCCGCCTCCAAATGACCTTTTGATTCTCTTTCATAGTAAAGAGTTAGGACATAAATATGCTGACGCTCTCCTAATTAACGGTTTCACGATTGAAAATCTACTTAAATCTCAAACAGTTTCTGAAGCAATGCTTTTGCTTTACGAAATGTTGCGACTTGTAAATGATGAGTCAGACAATCTAGCTGCTAGGTTTCTACTTCAAGAATTATTTAAGATGGAACCCAAGTGGATTGCTAAAGCCAGAAGTGCATCACAGAATCAGAATAAATCTCTATGGCAGACAGCAGCCGTGGTTGATGATGCTCCTGAGACGATGAAGTCTTGCGCCGAAAATTTTAAAAGATGGCGTCAAATGGATGATGTTATCGAAATGCTGAATGAGATGATTAAAATTATTAAAATTCATAACGAACCCGAAATACAGAAAGTCATGGAATGGTGTACCCATAAAGACA
>QLUI01000294.1 GCA_018725345.1 Bacillota bacterium
GTATCCGTGGTTTTATATCCACGGTCAAAAAACAGAGGAAGAACGTATTGGAGTATTTGTGCAAGACATTTCAGGCATCCCAGGCAAATGCTATTTTGCTGTCTGAAGGAGGGTAGGCTGTGTAGTTACGAGGGAGGAAGGCTTTAGTCCAATTATTGCTGCCCAGTTCCAAGGGGAAGCGGCCAGCCTCAATTTTAAAGCCTTCCAGATGGGGCTGGCGGCAGTTCGGCCGATGGAGTTAGGCCGGGTTGTTTAACGGCATCCCTCTACCCTGAAAATAGAAGTGGGAAGTGAGAGGTTAGAAGTGGGAAACTAGTAGGCACTGGCTACGCCAGTACCTGATTGAAGTCAGCCGCACTAACTTTTTCATCTTCCCGATGGCGCCGCAGGCGGCATGGTATCTATCTATGATAATTTAAGCAAAGGAGGATGGAAAACCGATGCGGACCTTTGAAGAGTATTTGACCAAGCTGCGGGGGATGCGCCCCAATGTTTACCTGGGGGGAAAACTGGTGCCCCGGGATGACCCCCAGTTCATGCCTGGCATCCATACTATCGGCCTGACCTATAATCTGGTGCAGGAGCCGGAGTTTGCAGGCCTCTTAGTCACTACTTCTCACCTTACAGGAGAGAAAATTAACCGCTTTAACCACATCCATCAGAACACTGAGGACCTTTTGCAGAAGCAAAAAATGACCCGCCTTTTGTGCCACAAGGCCGGCCGCTGCATCCAGCGCTGCATGGGGATTGACGCCATGAGTGCCCTCTCGGTGGTGACCAAAGACGCCGATCTGGAACACGGTACTAGTTACCATGAGCGCTTTTTAAAATTCCTGCAGTATTTTCAAGCGGGGGACTTGATCGCCAACTGCGCTCAAACCGATGTCAAAGGGGACCGCAGCTTGCGACCTTTTGAGCAAAAGGACCCGGATCAGTACTTAAGGGTTGTTGAAAAGCGGGCTGACGGAATTGTGGTCCGGGGGGCAAAGGCCCACAATACCATAGCGCCTTATACGGACGAGATCATCGCCGTCCCCACCAGGGCGATGACCAAAGACGATGGGGATTATGCGGTTGCCTTTTCCATCCCGGCAGACACCGAGGGGATCCACCTGATTAGCGTGGCCCATAACCAGCGCAAGCGAAAGGAATTTCATGCCCCCATCGAAAACACTGGCGCTGCCCACTCCATTACCGTCTTCGACGACGTGTTCGTGCCTTGGGAACGGGTCTTCCTCTGCGGAGAGACTAAACAGGCCGGGCAACTGGCGGCTCTGTTCGCTACCTACCACCGCCACAGCTATACCGGCTGCAAACCGGCGATGACCGATATCCTGCTGGGGGCCACAGCCCTGGTAGCAGAGTATAACGGCATCGAAAAGGCTTCCCATGTGCGGGATAAACTGGCCGAGATGATCACTGTTGCTGAACTGGTATACGCTGCTGGGATCGCCGCCTCGGTCTGCGGGCGGAAAACAGCCTCCGGCACCTGTGTCCCGGACGTGGTCTATACCAATGTGGCCCGCTACCATGCCGGAGTTAATATTTATCACGAGTTTGAAGTCCTGGCCGACATTGCCGGGGGACTGGCCGCCACCTTGCCCCAGGAAGAGGACTTTATTAACCCAGAAACCAAGGAATTTTTAGATAAATACATCATGCGCAAGGCTGACGTGCCGCCGGAAAAGGTGCACCGGTGCTACCGGCTGATTGAAAACCTGATTGCCTCGGCGCCGGGGGCGGCATCGCAGATCAGCGGCATCCACGGCGGCGGTTCGCCCATCATGGAAAAGATCGCCATCAGGGCCATGTATGACCTGGAGGCCAAGAAAAGGATCGCCAAGTACCTGGCAGGGATTGCAGATTAACCGGGAAGGGGAATAAAATAAGGTAATACCCAAAGAACTGGTACTGTGATACAATGTTTTTGTGCTTACAAAACAAGCGATTAGCTTGGCTACCAGCCTGCCAAAAAGTAGGCGATTTTTTGTCAAGCTCAGATGGGGTGGAAGAAGGGTTTGCCCCAGGTGTGAAGAAAGGAAACTGTGGCGTAGCGATGAGAGGTTCAGGTGCTCCCGTTGCCGCTATCCGTTCAGCGATTTCACCGGAACCTCTCTTGAGAGAATTCGCATCCCTCTCAACGAAATCGCTCATCTTCTCTATCTTTTCTGCTTGGGCGTTCCCGCATACCGGACGAGATTCTACCTCACCTGTAGCCTTGCTACGACTCAGAAGGTCTTTAGGATTGCCAGGGAAGCCATCTATGATGCATCGCTTGAAGAGATGGAGGCCCTCTCTGGGGAACTGGAAATGGATGAAACCCTCTTTGGTGGAAGAAGAAAGGGAAAGCGGGGTTGGGGAGCCGAAGGGAAGAAGATGGTATTTGGGATGTATCAACGAAACGGTAAGGTTATTACCTTCCCTGTGCCCGATAGGAGAAAGGCTACGCTTCTTCCCCTCATTTTCAAGCACACGCAGCGGGGAAGCATCTATTATACCGACGAGTATCACGGATATGGAGTCCTTTCCTCCCGTGGGAAGCACCATCAGATCTCCCACGGGAAACAGGAGTACGTCAGTGGAAGAACCCACATCAACGGTATCGAGGGTTTCTTCTCCTATGCCAAGATTTGGCTCTACCATTACAGAGGCGTTCCCAACTCTTACTTCCATCTTTATCTCAAAGAAATTGAGTTTAGGTTCAATCATAGGGACCAAGATATCTTTCCGCTCATTGCTAAATTGTTAGTTAAATTAGTTAAATCAGTACCAGATCGTTAGGTATTACC
>QLUI01000295.1 GCA_018725345.1 Bacillota bacterium
TAAGCTATCAAAACCTACAGCTACTGCATCAATGTCCCCTTGGCGAATGGCTTCTAAAACAATCTCTTTATTGTTCTTGCATACTTTCACGATAACACCCCCAAAAGTATCTACCTTTGAGAGCATCATACATTGAGGGTGGGTTGATGTCCAGGTAATTATTTACATTTTGAGGGCAAATTCTCTAAATTACGAATTGAAGTTCTTCTTGTCCTGGTCGGCCTGATCGCCGGCTGCGGCGCAAAGGACACGGCGCAAATAAAAGGGCAGTCACTGGTAGTCGGTGTCGGGCGGGACTTTTACCACGGCACGGATAGCAGCAGTTTTGTCCACGGCAGCACGGGTGTACGGGAAAGCCTCACCTACCTCAACGAAAACCTGGAGCCCGTGCCTCAACTGGCCGAAAAGATCGTACCCGACGACACGAACAAGGTGTGGACGGCTTACCTGCGACAGGGCGTCAAGTTTCACGACGGCACGCCGCTTAACGCAGAAGCGGTGGTGAAGAGCGTACAGCGGTTGAAAGATCGGGTCAAGCTCGATGAATACGGTACGTTTATACACCTGGAAAAGGTTGAGGCCACCAGCGACCGGAAAGTAAAGTTCACCTTCAGTAAACCCAATCCGGCCTTCCCGGCCAAGGTGACCTACCATGGCTGTCCAATATTCAGCTTCTATTAGGAGTTTCTCTTTTGACTTTTGCTTTAATTAATCTAGTTCCTGGAGACCCAGTAGATGTGTTTTTACGAGTTTCAGAAATCATGCCTACTCTCCAGGTATTAGCAGAGGTTAGAGCAGAAATGGGGCTAGACAAGCCCTTACATATTCAATATTTTGATTGGTTAAGCAAAGTTTTGCAATTAGATTTCGGTAATTCATATATCAGCAAAAAGCCTGTTTGGGATGAAATCGTCTATTACTTTCCTGCTACTATGCAGCTGGCTATAGCAGCCATGATTCTGATGCTAATTATTAGTCTGCCTGTAGGAATCGGCTCAGCACCGTACTCCAGAAAGACGGCTCCACAGCTTCCCTCAGGCGGTCCTGATCCTTCTTCCAACGCCACAGGCTTTTCTCGGAATACGGCTGGGTGGGTAACACCAGCTTCTCTGCTACCTCCCGCAAAGGCGCTCCGCCGTCCAGCTCCCGTACCACGCTTTCCTGGACATCCAGAGTAGCTGTCCGGTGAAGGATAAGAAACGGCGGCAACAGGCCGAAGGTCTTGTGGCAGGCGATACATCGGAAACGGAAAATGATAATTTCCAAAGCCTCTTTCAGAGTATGCGGCATGCGGGTGTAGTGGCCATGGCGGTGAAACTTAGGCCCCGCCTTACAGTGGCGGCACCGGGTCGGCCTCCACTCTTCGGGGCAGCCATTTTGAATAAGTGCTAAGTGAACTCGTTTCAGCAAAGCTGAAACATCGGGGAATCAGGCGGAGAGTCTACTCCACCTGATTAAAAATTCCCACCTACGCTTCGCTTAGAGGTGGGGGTCTTAACCCAAAAGAAAAACCAAGATAAAAGCTGCTGCTGCAGCGGATCCTTTGATGCAAAGACGATGGATAGCGCAAAGCAAGCCCTGACTGCGGGGGCGTCGGTAAAGATCTTGGGCTCAGGCTGCGCAAAATGCATCGCGTTGGGGGCAAACGCCAAGGTTGCTCTCGAGCAGCTTGGGATTGACACAACCATTGATCACGTTGCTGATTTTGCGCAGATCGCGGCTTATGGAGTGATGGCCACCCCTGCGCTGGTGGTAGACGGCCCAATGGAAAATCAGACCCCCGTCATGAGTGATGACCACCCCTGCGCTGGTGGTAGACGGCAAGGTTGTGGCCTATGGCAAGGTGTTAAGCGCCGAAGAGATCGTCAAAATATTGCGGGAGATGAGATAGGGCTGTTACCTGGAAGGCATGCTCGGCCATTCGAGTAACTATCTACAATTACAAGGGGATGAAAAACGTCGAGGTCAAATTCCCTCTTATCGAGGACATCAAGATGGATGTGACCAAGAAATACGGCATGATACAGCCCGGCTCGTCCGATACGATGGCCATGCGCGCCGTGTTTATCATTGACCCCAAAGCCACCGTGCGGTGCATACTCTACTACCCGTCCTCCACGGGCCGCAACTTCGATGAAATCAAGCGTATCATGCTTGCGATACAAAAAGCGGATGCCGAAGGCATCGCGCGACGCCTGCCGACTGGCAGCCGGGCGACGATGTGATCGTACCGCCGCCGGGTTTCTGCGGCGTCGTGCAGGAAAGGATGGATTCCTCTTCGGACGACATGTATTGCCTCGACTGGTTCCTCTGCTTTAAAAAGGCAAAATAGCCGACACAAACCGTTGAAAAGCGGGCCGGGTTCAAATTTGAACACTGGTTCCGCTTTTTGCTTTGGCTGATAAAAATATAATATGGCAGAGCTGACGCAAGTTGTGAAAAGCAATATGATTTAATGCATGGAATATCCAAAGAAACTAATGGACTTTGAAAAGAAACTTGCTATAGATGAACAATGCCGAGAGTATCTATTCCAATTACGCTATCCCAATGGGTTTCATTGTCCCCGATGCGACTTTAATCAAGTCTGGCACACAGGAAGAGGAGAGCTTCAGTGTCAAAGTTGCGGGAAAGACACATCGGTATTAGTCGGAACAATATTTCAAGGCACTCATACACCGCTCACAATTTGGTTTAGAGCGGTATGGTATGTTGTTGCTCAAAAGCATGGCACAAATGCACTGAACCTGCAACGTATTCTTGGTCTTGG
>QLUI01000296.1 GCA_018725345.1 Bacillota bacterium
AAGAATTTAGGGAGGATTACTTGTGGAAGAAACAGCCGTAAGCAGGACTATTACTTATGAAACAAAGGGGTTAAACTTAGTAACGAAAGAGTTCCGGACTTTTGCTAAAAATTCCTTTGGCAGCATTATTACCCGCGAATTCCTTACCGTGGCCGTTCCTATTCTTTTGTTGTGGGAGTTCCTTCCTCGTCTTGGCGTTGTCCCACAGACCTTGGTACCCCCACCGTCGACCGTTGCCCTTACCTTCTGGGACCTTCTCGTCGAGCATGACTTCATGGGACACCTTGGTAGCAGCCTTTTAAGGTTCTTCTCAGGTTTAGTTTTGGGCTTATTGCTCGCTTTTCCAATAGGGATTCTGATGGGCTGGAATATGTTTCTCCGTCGGCATAGCTTGCCACTCTTCCAGATTTTGGCTCCGATTCCGCCGCCAGCCTGGGTGCCTATTACCATTATCTTCCTTGGTGTGGGGCTGCCAATGCAGACCTTTTTGGTTTTCCTGGGTGCTTTTTATCCCATTCTTTTTAACACTTATCAGGCGGTGAAAGATACTGAGCCAAGGTATATTGCCTCGGCGCGGGTTTATGGTGCCAGTGAATTTACTTTGATTAAGCATGTCTATGTTCCTGCTGCGCTTGGCTCTGTGATTATGGGGATTAAAATCGGCATAGCCCTGGGGCTGGTGATGCTGGTAATAGCCGAGATGTACGGCGCCCCTAATGGCATTGGCTGGCTTTTGGTGGAATCCAAGGAATTCTTTCGCATTGACAGGATGGTGGTTTGTATGCTTACCCTGGGTTTTATGGGCTGGTTTCTCATTGAAATCATGAAGCACCTTGAACTTAAACTCGCTTTCTGGAAGGCGGGGAGGTAATCAGCCATGATCGAAGCCAGGGAAATCACCAAGTTCTTTTCAGTAATTAACCCTAATGGAATAGCCGAGGGGAATACTGCAGTTTTATCCGTCTCATTAAAAATCGAAGATGGCGAGTTTGTGGCTATCGTTGGTCCTACCGGTTGCGGCAAGTCTACTTTCCTGGAAATCCTGGCAGGGTTACAGGCCCCATCTGAGGGACAGGTCTACATGCAGGATAAGATGGTATTAGAACCACTCCCTCACACACGCAAGGAAATGGATGCTTATCAAAAGAAATACCGCTTCCTGTCACCGATCGCCAATAACCTGTTTCGAGACACCCCGAAGTTTGATATTGCTATGATTTTCCAGGATTATAGTATTTATCCATGGATGACCGCATTAGAAAACGTGCTTTTTACCTTGAAACTGCGTGGTGTATTGAGCGGGGAAAGGGAGCAACTGGCTAGAAGGTACTTAAGCCTTGTGGGTTTGAGCGGTGCTGAAAATAGATATCCCTCCCAACTTTCAGGAGGAATGCGTCAGCGTGTTGCCCTGGCTAGGGCTCTTTCGGTGGAACCAAAGATTATCCTGATGGATGAGCCCTTTGCGGCAATTGATGCTCTTTCGCGGGAAAAACTACAGGATGATCTTTTAAACATCTGGAAAATTATGCAAAAGACTGTCGTTTTCGTAACTCATGACATTGAGGAGGCGGTATATCTTGCTGACCGCATAATCGTATTTTCACCTCAGCCGGGTACGGTCCGCAATATCATTTCCGTAGATGTCCCCAGACCGAGAATGCGTGGCAACAAAGAATTAGTGGAGTTGGAGAACCGTATTTTCCAGATTTATCGCTTCGATGTTATTGGCGAGGCTTTAGATTATGTTATTTAATTGAGGAGAAGATGGATGAACATAAATCAAATTGAATCTCCGGATGAAGTTCCGATTCGGGAGAAGAATTTTCGAGGTAAGATTTACCAGGATATAACCCGGGTAATTGGCTGCACTCCTCTTGTCAGGATAAATCGGCTGACACGCGATTGCGGAGCCGAGGTAGTAGCCAAGCTGGAGTCGTTTAATCCCTTAAACAGCGTGAAGGATAGAATCGGCGCAGCCATGCTCGAGGCAGCAGAGAGAGTGGGGTTGCTTAAGCCGGGGATGGTGATTATAGAGCCTACCTCCGGGAACACCGGGATTGGGTTGGCTCTTGCCTGCGCCGCCATGGGATATCGCCTGGTTTTAACTATGCCCGAGACGATGTCGATAGAGCGCCGGAAGATTCTGCAGATATTAGGGGCTGAGGTTGTACTTACACCAGGTTCAGAGGGGATGAAGGGCGCTATTAGCAAGGCAGAGGAGCTGCATCGCCAGATCCGGGGCAGCTTTGTCCCCCAGCAGTTTGAAAATCTGGCTAATCCACATGTCCATCGTCTAACCACGGCGGAGGAAATCTGGGAGGATACCGGTGGTAGAGTGGATATCCTGGTTGCAGGTATCGGTACAGGAGGGACGGTTACCGGGGTGTCGGAGGTAATTAAGAAGCGCAAGCCTTCTTTTCAAGCAATCGGGGTGGAACCAGAAGCATCTCCGGTGCTTTCCGGAGGCAGACCAGGACCGCATCGCATACAGGGGATTGGCGCTGGTTTTGTGCCGAAGGTGCTAAATCGCAAAATTCTTGATGAGGTCATCACTGTAACAAATGAAGATGCCTTCACTACAGCCAGAAGAGTGGCTAAAGAAGAAGGGATACTCTGTGGCATATCTTCGGGGGCAGCCATGTGGGCAGCTTTACAGGTGGCGAAAAGGCCGCAAAACAAGGGGAAACTCATTGTCGTTGTCTTCCCTGACTCGGGTGAGAGATATGTGTCCACTCCGTTATTCTCTTTCGATTCGG
>QLUI01000297.1 GCA_018725345.1 Bacillota bacterium
AGGATGGCTAAAGCGGTGACAGTGATGATGATCCATTTCCCTTTGAGCAGGATTTCCAACATTTCTCTCAGGCTGATTTCTTCTTCCATGCTGATTCCTCCAACGTGTTACAAGTTGCCTATCTATTCGACAAAGGGAGCCTCGCTTCCTGTCGAGAGAAAAGTTTTATTAGCCCGTTACGCAAAACTTATAAAACCCTACGAAAAAAAGTTTATGTTTGCTTCCTCATTCAACTTGTCCGACCTCGGCGAACCTAATATCGTTTGATGTGACACTCCAGAGGCTTAAATTCCCGTGTAACTCACGGTATACAGCATCATAATTCGTTATAGTGTTTTATAAACTTTTGTAAAAATTATTTAACTGTTGTCACCCCCGTAGTAATAATTATAAGAATAGGAACCATTGGCGGGTGTTTTATTGAGAACGACACCGAGAATGTTTGCTTTTACTTTGTTTAATTGCTCACGGGCGGCAGCGGCCTGCTCTTTGACTACCTGACCAGAGGCGGCAATTAGAACAGTGCCGTCGAGGTAGCTTGCGAGGATGGCAGCGTCTGTTACTACGTTGATAGGGGGTGCGTCTACTAGGATGATGTCAGAGTAATTGGTGAGGGAGGCGATGAAGCCGCGCATTTTTTGAGAGTTCAGCAGTTCTGCAGGGTTGGGAGGCAGGGGACCGCTGGGCAGGATGAAAAGATTGTCAGTGGATGCGGCGATGATTACTTCATCAGGATGAAGGTTCTCATTAATGAGCATGTTGGTGAGGCCGAGATTATTGCCGATGTTAAATATTTTGTGCTGGGTGGGGTTGCGTAAATCGGCATCGATAATCAGTGTTTTCTTGCCGCCGAGCGCCATTGTTACGGCGATATTTGCTGAGACTACCGATTTCCCTTCCCCCTGCGTGGCACTGGTAAACAGAATGGTTTTTACCTCTTTATCGAAGAGGGAAAACTCAATATTTGTTCTGATAGCACGGTACGCTTCAGCCACAGCTGATTTTGGGTTACGGGCTGTGACTAGTTTTTCAGGGTATGTGCCTATTTTGTCTTTGCCGGCTTTTTTCATCTATTCTCCCCTCGTATAGCGGAATGGTGTTTTTTTGGCGCCATGGCCGGGCAACTGGTGAAATTCTCCCCTCGTATAGCGGAATGGTGCCAAGTACGGGCAGCTGAAGTATCCGTTTCTCCCTCGTATAGCGGAATGGTGCCAAGTACGGGCAGCTGAAGTATCCGTTCTACGTCCTGCCGCGTTTTTAAAGTGTTGTCCATAAATTCCAAGACATAGGTGAGAAATAAGCCGGTCATGAGAGCGAGGACAACTGCAATGGCCATATTCAGCCAAGGTCGCGGATAAATGGGTGAAGATGGTGCTATAGCAACGTCGATTACAGCAACATTATCGACGTGCATAAGTTTAGCAATCTGGCTGATGAAGATCTCTGCCACGCCGTTAGCGAGAAAAGCGGCCCGATCCGGAGTAAAGTCACGGACACTGATGGCGATTAATTCGGTGTCGCCGACCTGTCTAATGCTGATCATACTCTGTAGCTGTGCTACAGACATACGTAGTCTTAGTTCGTCAATGACGGCGCTGGCCACCCTGCTGCTGTGGGCAATCTCTACGTATGTATTAACGAGCTGGCGGTTCAACTGGACATCCTGAAAGACAAATCGGTAACCTTCCGCCGGCTGTCCTACAAGGATGGTGGTGGTGGCGCTGTATGTTGGCTTAATGTAGAAGTTGCTAATCACATAGCTGCCGATAACGGCAAGCAAACATAAGCTAACAATTAGTTTCCGCCGCTTTGAGATGATGGCGACAATCTCTCTAAGTTCGATTTCCTGTTCCATGACATACCGCCTTTCAGTCTTTTAACTTCGCAGTTGATAATTGACGTTCAGGACGCAGAAAAAAAACGCCTGATTTTTTCCTTGTAGCTGAGCGTTTCTTCTGGAATGGCGATTTCAATTGGCTTCCCTGCCAGAAGATTTGTGGGGTTTTCCTTTAGGAGTATGTCTATTGGGATGGTATTTTCCCTGAGCAGGGGTAGGATGCGGGGTAGCATGGAGGCGTCGTGACAGTCTGTAGCAAGAAGATGAGCCAGTCCGGTTGAAACCATTTTTTCTGCGATGCGCTGCGCCCTTTGGCCAAAATAGCCTACTAGGCTGCCTAGGTTTACTTGCAGGAGGACGCCGGCTTTGACAAGGCGCGGCAGGATTTCAAAACTGCTTTTAATTGCTTCCACCCTTTCCGGGTGAGCCAAAATGGGCCGGTAGCCCATGACCCGCAGGGAAAAGAGTGCTTCAAAGGTGTAGGAGGTAATAGCCTGGTAGTATGGGAGTTCAATTAAAGCATATGGCGTACCTGAGAGCGTCGGCAAGGATTCCGCTTTGGCCAGCTGCAAAACCTCTGGAGAAAAGAGAATTTCTGCACCGAGGCTGATGGAAAGCGGAATGTCCGCCTCACACAGCGCTTCTGTTAGGAGTTTATGTTTCTTCCTAATCAGCGCATGGTACTCAGCGGACTGGTCATCGGCTACGTGCGGCGTGGCTATCACCTGATTAAAGCCTGCGTCCGCAAGTGCTTTAGCCATCTCTAGGGACTGTTCTGTTGTAACAGGCCCGTCATCCACACCGGGCAGAATATGGCAGTGTATATCGACAAACTTGTGCATGCTTTCACCCTGATTCACAAAATTCATTCTACAGGAGCTATATTCGACAGCCATATTTAATTTCCTTCCACTCTCCC
>QLUI01000298.1 GCA_018725345.1 Bacillota bacterium
CTTTCCCCCATGTGCGGGGGATATTTTATGCCATAGAAATTTCAAAATGCAAAGGGTAAATTGAAAAATACAAATTAATATTTTCATTTTGTATTTACCCGAACGTCAGTGAGGGTTATCTTGTGTCCATTCGGGTATGGAGGATAGCAGTAATGAAGTTAGGGGACATTATTTCGATCGTGGAGGGCACGCTTATCACCGCAAACGCCGATCTGGACCTGGACATCCCCTGCGCCTGTGGTGCAGACCTGATGAGTGACGTGCTGACTCATGCCACGTCGGGATCGTTACTGCTTACCGGCCTGGTGAACCCGCAGGTGGTGCGCACGGCGGAGATAGCCGAGATCGCCGCCATCGTCTTCGTACGTGGCAAGCGCCCCTCGCCGGAGATGATTGCCCTGGCCGAGGAAAAGGGCATCCCTCTGATAGTCGCCAGGTACACCATGTTCGAGATGTGCGGTCGCTTATATGAGAGGGGGATGGATAGCTGCGATGTGTCGCGGTGAGGTGGATGGTTGAAAAACCCCGCCAGTCTCATCGCCTTAGGCCAGTGAATGTGCCGGGAGAGGGGACACGGTGAAGCCAACAGAGATCACCAGGGTTCAGGAGCTGATCTACGAACTGAAGATCGCGAAGGTGATGACCAATCGACTCATTACTGTCACCCCCGACATCTCGATAGCCGAGTTCAGGGAGGTGTTGCGCATCAACCGCATCTCGGGAACACCGGTGACGGAGAATGGCCGGATGGTGGGCATCATCAGCCTGGAGGACCTGATTAAGGCCCTCTCTCAGGGAGATCTCGGCTCGCCGGTGCGGGACAAGATGACCCGCAGCGTTTATACCGTCCCGGCCCGCGAATCGGTCATCGAGGCAGTAAAGATATTCTCTCAGAAGGGAGTCGGCCGCCTGCCGGTGGTGGACGAACAGGGCAGCCTTGTGGGGATTATTACTCAGGGGGACATCACGCATGGCCTGCTGAAAGCGATCGAGATGGACTATCACGCCGAGGAGATCAGCCGTTATCGCGCCAGTCACATTTTCGAGGACATCATCTCCGACAGCACAAGCATGCTGCTGCGCTACAAGGTGAACGCCAGAGACTTCGGGAAGGGTGGGGAAGCAGGCAGCAAGATCAAGCAGGCATTGACCCGGCTGGGCGGGGATCCACAGATCATCCGTCGTGTGGCTATAGCCACCTACGAGGCGGAGATGAACATCATCATTCACACGGACAACGGCGGAGAGATCGTAGCCGAGATTCAGCCGGACCAGGTGTGTGTCAGGGCTGTTGACCACGGGCCGGGCATTGCCGATGTGGAACAGGCGATGCAGCCAGGGTTCTCGCTGGCGCCGGAGTGGATTCGCGAGATGGGTTTCGGTGCTGGAGTCGGCCTGAATAACATCCAGAAGTGCGCCGACGAGATGAACCTGGAGTCAACGCTGGGCGTGGGGACCAGGTTGCAGTTTACTATATACTTGCGGCCCGGAGGTGAGGGTCGCACAGGAGGGCGGAATGAAACTTCGTGAGGCGCTTGCCGCGCTGAACCTGGGGATCGCCGCCGCTGGCGATGGTCTTGATCAGGAGATCACCGGTGGATATGCCTCGGATCTGCTGAGTTGCGTGATGGCCCGGGCTCAGAAGGGCAACGTCTGGGTGACTTTGCAATCGCACCCAAACATCGTGGCCGTGGCCTCCCTGCTCAATCTGGCCGGCATCATCGTCACCGAGGGTACCCGTCCGGAAGAAGCCACGATTGAGAAGGCCAACCAGGAGCAACTTACCATCCTGACCACGCCGCTCACTACATTCACGGTGGTGAGCAAACTGGCAGCGCTGGGTGTCGAGTGAGTTCCGAGTTCCGAGTTCCGAGTTGCCCCCACCCCCCCCACCCGGTACTCAGTACTCAGTACTCCGTACTCGGCTTTCGGTATCTCTTCGCAGACCTGCACATCCACACCGTGCTGAGCCCTTGCGCCGAGGTGGAGATGATCCCGCCGCTTATCATCCGCCGCGCCCGGGAGCTGGGCTTGGGGCTGATAGGCGTTACGGATCATAATTCGGCCGAGAATGTGGCCGCGGTGATCGAAGCTGCTGAGGGAAGTGGGGTCGCTGTTTTGCCGGGCATGGAGGTGCAAACCCGCGAGGAAGTGCACCTGGTGACCCTTTTTGACACGGCGGAACAGGCACTGGCCTGGCAGACGGAGGTGTTCGATCACCTGCCGTACCTTAAAAATAGCGAAGATCATTTCGGCGCCCAGTTTGTGGTGGACGCCACAGGGGAGTACGTGCGCCGCAACGAACGGCTCTTGGTGACCTCGACGGACCTCTCACTGGAGTCAGTGGTGGCGAGGGTACAGGCTCTAGGAGGGCTGGTTCTGCCGGCCCATGTTGACCGGCCGGCGTTCAGTCTGATCGCGAACCTGGGATTTATACCGCCGGATCTCGACCTGCCCGCCATGGAGATTTTTCGCTCCAGCCAGGAGGCGGAGGTGCGTCAGAGATTTCCGCAGATCAGGGGGTTTACTTTAGTCTGTAATGGCGATGCCCATCGTTTGAACGAGATGATGGCGCGGACAATGTTCAAAATAGCTGCGCCGACGGTGGCCGAGTTGGTCTTGGCGCTGCGAAGTGAGAGGAGCCGCTGGGTTAGAGTTTATCAATAAACTCAATAAACTTATAGGCATATCTACATGACTCCAGTTAGCCAAGCCTTGTGGGATTAGGCCCCAGATTGGTGGCATTT
>QLUI01000299.1 GCA_018725345.1 Bacillota bacterium
ATAGGGGAAATGAGGCAATTTAGATTCGCTTTCCAGAACTATCGCCAAAATTTGGGTGGAACATCCGTTATAATGGGGTTGGCGAACTTGTCAGCCTACCCAGTGGCTACCTTGTGGACTATTGCGCTCTCCCTGCCATGATTTCAACCATAACTCATTATAATACTTTCTGCGGCGAACTATAACCTACCCCCAGCCGCAGCCAGGCCAGTTGATTCTCCTCCGTCGGCATCTTGCGATCTCCCAGAACGATGACCTGATCCAGGGGCAGCAACCTCGCCAACTGCGCATGTTGACAGAACGCCTCCACCTGTGGGACGTAGCTGGAACCCTCCCCACCACTGAGGGCGTCAAACCAGCCGGGCAGGCCGCTGTCCCCCGCTGCCAGAGCAAACAGCTTGAGTTGCTGCACCCATTCCCCTTGCGGATTGTAACCCGGCTCCAAGCGCGGCACCGTCTCGTCTTCTGGCTGATCCGAGAACAAGCCCGCGAACTTGATCGCGGTAGTGTCCGCGTGCAACCGGCTCAAGTCGACCCCATACTCCCGCGCCGCCTGGCCGATCAATTCCCCCCAGATCACGCCACGCCGATCATAGATGGCGTCCAACATCCGACCGATCCGGTCATCATTCACTTGACCCGCCTTCTCCAGTTCGGGATGCAGCGCCACCAAGCCGTACCGTTCTGCCCAATCTGGCATATCGTACAACGCCTGTGGCTCCGTAAGCCGACATTGAACCATCAACCTACCACGCCATGCCCCATATCTGCTTGCTCGGCAATGGAGCAGTGCTTGTCCACAATCTTGGCCAGACCCAAACGACGCAGAAAAGGAGTTGTGAGCACTAATGGCCCAACTACCCGAGTTTCAAACTCAACATCGCCCAGTATCTCGATCATTGTGGCACCTCGCTGCCAACGTAAGTGCCACTATTTTACACATCTTAACCTTTTCAGAGAAGTGCGGAATACAAGTTCTATAGTGGGTTCCCTGCCAGTGATATAAACTGTCTTGCGATCCACATACAACGACCGGGGAACACCATACTTCTCAATCCAGGCCCATAATACCTCCATAGCTGCTTTGGTGGTCTCTTCCCTTCTCATTAAGGCCGGCGTCTTGGTGGTAAACCTGTTGGTTCCGGCTCGTCCGGGTTAGGTAATGACTCTCGGTCTCCGTATTCGAGGTCGTCCCTGACCTCGACAGTGCAGCTTTGAGTCGGAGATGACCCAGCCCCGTGGACACGGCCCAAGTCCACGGGGCCAGAGTACTTGGTCATAAAAAGTTCTGCGGGTAAAACTATTCATTCGAGATGAGTGATTTCAGATGAAGGCCTCTCAGCAATATCCACCTTTATCCCCGCCTCGGCGAAGAGCTCCCGGAAGGAATCGTCAGCGTACTTACCAAAGCTCACGAAGCGTTTGATCCTGGTATTGACCAGCATCCTGGCACAGAGGATGCAGGGGGTGTGGGTGCAGTAGACGGTGCAGTCCTCAAGGCTGACACCGTGGAGTGACGCCTGAATGATGCAATTCTGCTCGGCATGTATGGAGCGGCAAATCTCGTGACGGGTGCCGGATGGGATATCCTGCGCATCCCGGAGGCAGCCCAGTTCGAGGCAGTCCTTCAGTCCGGCGGCAGCGCCATTATAGCCGGTGGACAGGATGTGCTTATCCCGAACGGCCACCGCACCGACATGGTGCCGCAGGCAGGTCGAGCGCTCGGCCACTACCGAGGCCACCTTGAGAAAGTATTCGTCGATGCTCGGACGGTGTGATTCCCTCATCACGCGAGTATGGCGATGAGCCGCTCGGTCTCCTCCCTTAGCTTCTCCAGCGAGGATTCATTGATCAGAGCAAAATCTGCCATGGCGATCGGCCCCCCTTTGCCGAGGTTCTCGATCTCGGCGAAATCGCGGCTCACCGATTCCGCAACGGTCAGTGGCCTGATCGGCCTTTGCGAAAGGCGCTCTTGCCTTGCTCCGGGTGAAGAACAGACGGTCACCACAAGAAAGTCTTCGCCGTAATGCTCTTTGAGCAGCTTATACTCCTCCCAGGAGTACAGGCCATCCACCACTACATTCGATCGTTGCAGCGCCGCATCAATTGCAGGAAGGTTCAGCCTGGCATAGGCGGCCATGCCGTGTTCCTCCCTCAGTCGTTCGCGAACGTGTCGCTCGTTTTCCTCGTTTAGCTCCAGCCCCCGCCGGAGCACCTCCCTGTCCGTCAGGTCGCCAAACCTTATGCGCACAAAGCCCTTCTGCTCGAAGACCCGCGCCACCTCCGATTTACCTGATCCGCTCATGCCGACAATGGCTACGACCTTCATAACCCCTGTCGCTCAATGCAAATTGAAAATGCAAATATCAAAATGCCAAATGTAAAGAACAATAATAGTCAACCGCATAAATCATTACACAACCTTGGCTGTCATTGCGAGCGAAGCGAAGCAATCTAACTGGTCTTTTGACGAGATTGCGTCGTCGCTTGCGCTCCTCGCAATGACACAGTGCAGTGATTTTTGCAAAACACTAAAATTTGACTTTTGCACTTTGCAATTTTCATTTTGCAATTGCCGTGAGGCTTTCTTGCCCTTCAGGGAATCGCTTCCGCGACTCTCATTATAGCACATCAACATGCTCAGGCCACACCTTTCTTGACTAAATCGACATCTCCGGTTTATGCGTCATTTTGCCCCTCTTCTCAGGTGCGTCCTGGCATACTTCTCCCTTGTTATCGACGCGC
>QLUI01000003.1 GCA_018725345.1 Bacillota bacterium
AAACGAGTTCACTCCGCTTCAACCGGCGCGTGGATTTGGCTATGGTAATCCTCGGGGAGACGCTTAGAGTCGTTGATACTGTCTATGGCACGGTGCACGGTACTGTGTGCGCCGCAGGTAGCCATCGTACCCTGGTCTTTACGCCGCAGTTTCCTTTGCAACCCGGCACATGTGAGGTGGAAGTGACTACCGGGGGTCAGCTCTTGGTTCGGGCGGGTGTTGGCGCAACTATTTCGCTTCTCTTTTAGAGTAGGCAGTTAAAACCGCGCTGAGGCAACCATTCTATTTTTGCCGAAGCGGCAGGAAAAGGCGGAGGGCGGGAGATTTTTTATCAAAGATTATTTGTTGGAGCCATTGACTGGTTTGCGCCGCCGACTGCATCGCACCCCGGAGAGCGGGTTTGCTTTGCCGGCTACGAAAGCTTGTCTGCAAACCGCTTTGAAGGCTGCCGGTCTTGCAGTAGAGGAGCTGGGCGACGGTTTGGTGGCGGAGTTGGGTAACGGTGGCGGGAGACGGGTACTTTTACGCGCCGATCTGGACGGGTTGGCGGTGGCTGATGGCAAAGATGTGCCATATCGTTCCCGTCATCAAGGTTTTGCTCACGCCTGCGGTCATGACGGGCATACGGCTATGCTTTTTGGCGCTATGCTCTTACTAAAAAGTTGCCGGTTGCCGGGACGGGTACGTTTTATGTTCCAGCCGGCGGAGGAAACTCCGCCGGGCGGAGCGCAGGCAATGCTGGCGGCGGGGGTGCTAAAGGATGTGGATGCCGCCTTTGCACTGCATCTTGTACCGCAGCTGCCTTTTGGTGTCGTGGGGATTAAAGCGGGCGTGCTGATGGCGGCTACCGATAACTTTCGCTTAGTGATTCGGGGCAGCGGCGGCCACGGCGCTATGCCGCACCAGGCGGTGGATGCGGTGGTGGTGGCGGCACAGACTTTGCTGGCGCTGCAGACTTTGGTCAGCCGGCAGATAGATCCGTTGGAGCCGGTCGTCGTGACGGTGGGAAAAATAACGGGCGGTACCGCCGCAAATGTGGTGGCTCAGGAAGTTGTGCTGGAGGGGACTGTGCGGACGCTGGCGCCTGGGTTGCGTCAGACTATGCCGCAGCGTTTGCGCACGGTGGCGGAGGGTATTTGCCTGGCTTTCGGCGCACGGTGCCAGCTGGAGTATAGTTTTGGCTACCCGGTGCTGAAAAATGATCAAGCGATGACGGAGTTAGCTGCTGGGGCGGTAGTCGATAGCGGTTTGCGGCAAGTGATCTTGGAACGGCCGCTACTTGGCGGAGAGGATTTTGCCTATTTGTTGGAGCAGGTGCCGGGGTGTATGCTTTTTCTGGGCAGCGGCGATGAGCATTTCAGCTATCCGTTGCATCATCCTTGTTTTGATTTTAATGAAGCTATTTTGCCCATGGGAGCAAAGCTGCTCGCGTGTCTGGCAGAGAAGGCGCTACTTGTCTAAGTGCGCTTTTTTTTTCGGCTAGGAAATTATATCATTATTGGTCAGCTAATTTTCCTAGCCGATAGGGGCTTTAAGGGGGATTCCCCCTTATTCTTGCGGGGTGCAAAAGGACCGTCAGACCAACGCGATGTGGCGCCGTCCCCTAGCGGATAAAAAAGACGCTTCATCTGTCACAAAAAACGCGAAGCGTCTTTTTTATTGCATAGTAACCGCAGGGACGATTTCGTTCTTCCTCTGGTATATTGGAGTCAGAGGTCGGATATCGGAGGAATCGACGAAATAGCCGATTCAACAGAGCTGCTACTCTTGTCAAGCTTTGCTCGGCTCTGTATAATGAAGAGTAAAATGGAGAGAAGGGGCAAAAAAGGGGAATGCTAGCGATAGGAGGTGCGATTTTTTATGGAACAAATCGGCCAAGTTGTAAAAGTAAATGAGGTTACGGCATGGGTGATGGTGCGTAGGCACCAGGTCTGCGGCAAGTGCGGCGGGTGTGGTGTTGCCCTCTCCGGTTCCGGTGAAAACAAGCTTGAAGCGCTAAACCAGGTGGGCGCCGTAGTGGGCGATAGGGTAAAGGTCGTTTCTGATACAGCACATGTATTAAGGGCATCATTTGTTGCTTATATTTTGCCGATGTTTGCTTTACTTGTCGGGGTTTATGCCGGGCAAGTGCTGGATCAGACTTTTATGCTTTTTGCTCGGATGGATATTCTGCTGGGTATCCTTTTCTTCAGTGCCTCATATTTTCTTGTGCGTGCATATGACAAAAAGATGGCTGCCTCTCAGATTAGGGCATCGATTGTGGCTGTCGTCACGGATGATGAGCCGCCGGTGGATGAAAAATGTTAGTGCTCGGAATTGCGGGGAGCCCGCGCCGCAACGGTAATTCGGAAATTTTGCTGGATGAGGCACTGTCGGCAGCAGCGGCGATGGGGGTCGAGGTGGAAAAGGTTGTGCTTAGCGAGCTGCAGTATTTACCATGTATTTCCTGCGGAGCCTGTGATAAAACAGGAATCTGTTCGCTCGAGGATGAAATGCAGGCGCTTTATGAAAAAATTGGGGCGGCACAGGCTTTGATTTTTGCGTCACCTATTTATTTTTATACTGTTTCCGCCTGGGCTAAAGGAGCCATTGATCGCGCGCAGGCGCTCTGGTCGCGTAAGTATGTGCTGAAAGACCCGCGTTATACTGCGGCTAAGGCAGGATATTTTATAGCGGTGGGGGCTACAAGCGGTAGCAAGCTTTTTGACGGTGCGTCTCTGACGATGAAATATTATTTTGATGCGGCCGGTTATGCTCAGGCAGGGAGTCTGCTGGTGCGGGGGATGGATGAAAAAGGGGCTGTTTTGGCTTTAGCGGAAAAGATGGACGCCGCAAGGGAGCTGGGGCAAAGAGCAGCTATCAGCTGTCGTCTGACAGCGGGAGAGTAAACGACAATGTGTACAAGCTAAACCTAAGGAAACTGAAAGGCGAAGATGAGTAAAGGGAGGGAGATTTTTGTTTTTAACCGGAACGGGGAGAATTAATCAAGCAGGGCATTTGGAGATTGGCGGCTGTGATACGGTGGAGTTAGCTGAAGAATTTGGTACGCCGCTATATATTATGGATGAGGAACTGATGCGGCAAAACTGCGCTGCATACCGCGATACGCTGGCAGAAACATATCCAAATAGCCAGGTGGTATACGCGGGTAAGGCTTTTTTGACTATGGCGATGTGCCGCCTGGTGGAGGAGGAGGGGCTGGCGCTGGATGTAGTGTCAGGCGGTGAGATTTATACAGGTCTTGCCGCTGGGTTTCCGGCTGAGAAAATGATTTTTCATGGCAATAACAAGTCTCTGGCGGAAATTGAGCTAGCACTGAAGAGCGGAGTAGGCCGTTTTGTGGTGGATAGTCACGCAGAATTGGAGTTACTGTCCGAACTTGCTGCGGCGACAGGGAAGAAAGCAGCCATCTATTTGCGCGTCAAGCCCGGGATAGACGCTCATACCCACCACTTTATTCAGACGGGGCAACTAGATTCCAAGTTTGGCTTAGGGCTTGCTGACGGGGAGGCGATGCGGGCAGTTCAGGCTGCCGCAAAAATGAAAGGGCTGGAGTTAAAAGGGCTGCATTGCCATATAGGTTCCCAGATTTTCGATTTAGAGCCGTTTAAATTGGCAGCAGTCGTTATGCTAGATTTTTGCGGAGAGATTTACAGGCAGACCGGCTTGATTATGGAAGAACTGGATTTGGGCGGCGGGGTGGGAATCCGTTATCTGCGCCATGACAAGCCTTGTCCGCTGGTTGATTTTGCCCGGCTGATTGCCGCCACGGTAAAAGAAAAGTGCGCGGAAGCTTCTCTGCCGTTGCCGAAGCTGCTGCTTGAGCCGGGTCGTTCGATTGTAGGTGAGGCGGGTACTACGCTTTATACGGTGGGCACGATCAAGGAGGTGCCAGGTATCCGCAAGTATGTGGCTGTGGATGGCGGGATGATGGATAATTTGCGCACCGCGCTCTATGATGCAAAGTATGAGGCGGTAGTAGCTAACCGTGCCAACGATCCGGCAGAAGAAATAGTTTCCATTGCCGGCAAGGCTTGCGAGTCAGGCGATATGCTGATTTGGGATATTTTGCTGCCAAAGCTTGGGCGTGGTGATTTGCTTGCTTGTTTATCTACAGGAGCGTACCATTATTCGATGTCTAACAACTATAATCGTTTCCCACGGCCGGCGGTAGTTTTTGTCGGGGGCGGCCGGGCGGATTTAGTGGTGGCAAGGGAAACTTATGATGATTTGATTAAGAACGATTTGCTTCCAGCGAGCATATAATTTATGAGGGGAGATTTGCGGTGAAAAAATATAACGTGGCTGTTGTGGGTGCTACCGGAATGGTGGGGCAGTCGCTGGTACAGGTGTTGCAGGAAAGGAATTTTCCGCTTGGGGAGCTTAAACTTTTGGCTTCCGCTCGTTCGGTCAGCCTGACGGTTGAAGTGCTCGGCAAGGTATATAATGTAGAAGAGGTTAAGGCTGAAGCGTTTGCAGGAGTGGATGTGGCTTTTTTCAGTGCCGGTGAAGCGATCAGTAAAGAGCTGGCACCGGAGGCTGTGCGGCGCGGTGCCGTGGTAATAGATAATAGTAATGCCTTTCGGATGGATGAAGGAGTGCCGCTGGTGGTTCCGGAAGTGAACGCCGCGGCCCTGGCTGACCATCAAGGGATTATTGCCAATCCTAACTGTTCCACTATTCAGTTGGTAGTGGCTTTGCAACCGCTGCAACAGGCAGCCGGTCTGAAAAGGGTGGTGGTTTCTTCTTACCAGGCGGTTTCCGGGGCGGGCAAAGAAGCGGTGGATGAATTGCTGAAGCAGAGCAAGGCAATTATTGAGGGTGAAGCCAATTTCCCCAAGGAGCGGATTCCCCATGCCAACGCGAAAGTACAGTACCAGCTTGCATTTAATGTGGTGCCGCAGATCGATGTTTTCGGGGATGACGGTTACTGCAAGGAAGAAAGTAAAATTATCAAGGAAACTCGCAAGATTATGGGCTTGCCGGAATTAAAGATTACGGCTACCACCGTGCGGGTACCGGTGTTAAACGGCCACTCAGAAGCGGTGAATCTGGAATTTGTCAGCCCGCTTTCCGTAGCCGAGGCGCGGATTGCACTGGAAGGTGCGCCGGGGGTAATAGTGCTCGATGATACGGCAGAACTGATGTATCCTATGCCGGCACTGCAAGACGGTCGTGATGAAGTTTTTGTAGGCCGTATCCGGTCGGATCATTCCGTGCCGCACGGCTTAAATATGTGGGTGGTGGCAGACAATATCCGCAAAGGAGCAGCCACAAATTCAATTCAAATTGCGGAAACACTAATCGCCCGCGGGCAGTTGTAGGAGGCGCAGCAGTGAAAATTATTGTACAAAAGTTTGGCGGCACGTCGGTTGCCAACTCTGACCTGCGGGAAGAAGTGGTGAAGCGGGTACGGGAAGCGCGGGAAAAAGGTTTTCGGCCTGTGGTTGTCGTTTCTGCCATGGGGCGCGAAGGCGATCCTTACGCTACCGATACTCTGAAGAATTTAATGCTGTCTACTTGCGGCTGCGGGGAGCAGTCGCTGCGGGATATGGATTTGATTATGGCTTGCGGGGAAATAATCTCTGCCGTGGTAATGTCGTCAGCGTTGTGTGCGAGCGGCATCGCCTCACTGGCTCTTACCGGTGCTCAAGCCGGAATGGTGACAGACGGCAATTACGGCAGCGCCCAAGTGGTTGAATTTCACCCGGAACGCTTGTTAGCCCATCTGCGCAGCGATGAGGTGGTGGTTGTGGCCGGTTTCCAGGGGGTGACGCCGGAGGGTGAGATCAATACTTTGGGTCGGGGCGGCAGTGATACAAGCGCCGTAATCCTCGGTGCCGGACTGGGTGCCGAAAAAGTGGAGATTTACACCGATGTGAAAGGAATTATGACGGCGGATCCCAAGCTGGTTTCTGCTGCGCGCATTATTGATCATCTTACTTATAACGAGGTTTGCCAGCTCGCGTATGAAGGCGCCAAGGTAATCCACCCCCGGGCGGTTGAAGTAGCCATGCAGCACAATGTGCCTTTGATTGTCAAGCATTTGGAGGAAAAAGCCGCCGGTACAGTTATTGGCGCAGAGCTCAATATTGTTGGAGAAGGACGTTTCGGTGAGCGGGAAATGCGGGTGATTACGGGAATTGCTCATACCACCGGCTTGGCACAGTTGACGGTGGAGATGGGGGCGGATGAAGCGGAACTTGAGCTGAAAATATTTGAGAGCTTGGCTGATTTACGTATTTCGATTGATCTTATTTCTATTTTTCCGGAGCAAAAGAATTTTACTGTTAAAGAGGAAGATTTGTCACGGGCCGAGGCGGTACTGAAAAAACTGGGAGTTTCCTATCGGCTCAATGCCGGTTGTGCCAAAGTAGCCGTGGTGGGACTGGGGATGCGCAATCTGCCCGGCGTCATGGCAAGAGTAATTAAAGCGCTTAACGATAAGAAAATCCGTATTCTCCAAAGCGGAGATTCAAATATTACCATTTCCATCTTGATTCAAGAGGATGACCTCCCTGAGGCGCTTTGTACGCTGCATGAATATTTCCGGCTGGATTCGCGTTCCGGCGAAGCTGAGCGGGTTTTGGCTTAACAGGCAGTTTTTTCGCTTGTGGTAAAACTGCTTGACAGTTGCTGGGCGAACGGCTAGAATTAGCTTAAGATAACGCAATGACAGGGAAGCAGTATGCAGGAGATTAGGATTTCAGAGAGCCGGTGGTGCTGCGAACCGGTATCCCTCCCTGCTGAAATTACCCCCTTGAGCGGCGGACCGAAATGAAGTAGGCTCCGACGGATTCCCACCGTTAGCTGGGAAGGGCATTATCCCGCCTGCGGGACGTGCTTACTGAGTGGGCTTTAGGGTCAAATTGGGTGGTAACGCGGATTGAATCCGTCCCTTATCTTGGGGCGGTTTTTGTTGTATAGAAATCGTATTTTATAATTTCGATTTTAAGGAGGCTTATCAATCATGATTATTGTGATGCAGACCGGCGTGACGTCAGAACAGATTGAAGAGGTGACGGAACGTCTGCAACGGAGGGGTTTGGGTGTTCACCTGTCCGTGGGGGAGTTTAAAACAATTATCGGCGCTATTGGGGACGAGAAGGTTGTGCGGGAGATGGGGCTGGAAGCTTTGCCGTTTGTGGAAAGGGTGCTGCCTATTACCCAGCCATTTAAACTGGTGAGTCGGGAATTTCAACCGGAAAATTCGCTGTTTACTGTGGGTGATTGCCTCATCGGTGGAGACGAGATAGTCTTAATGGCAGGGCCTTGCGCAGTGGAGAGCGAGGAGCAGCTTTTGGAGGCGGCAGAAGGGGTAAAGGCTGCCGGAGCGCAAATTTTACGAGGCGGCGCGTATAAGCCGCGCTCTTCTCCCTACTCATTTCAAGGCTTGGAGGAGGCGGGCCTGCAGATTTTAGCCCGGGTGCGGGAGAAAACAGGGATGCCCATAGTTACCGAGGTGATGGATCAGCATACTGTGGAGATGGTGGCTGAATATACGGACATTATTCAGGTTGGCGCACGTAATATGCAGAACTTTTGCATGTTGCGGGAACTGGGAAAGCTAAGTAAGCCGATTCTTTTGAAGCGGGGCTTGTGTGCCACAATGGAAGAGTGGCTGATGGCGGCGGAATATATTGTCTCCGGCGGAAACCGTCAAGTGATTCTATGCGAGCGGGGCATCCGCACTTTTGAGACTTACACTCGGAATACGCTGGATTTGAGTGCGGTGCCGGTGATGAAGAGGTTGACGCATTTGCCGGTGATTGTCGACCCCAGCCACGGAACAGGAAGTTGGCGCTGGGTGCCGGCGATGAGCAGGGCTTCGGTGGCTGCCGGAGCTGACGGGGTAATGATTGAGGTGCATCCGCAGCCTGAGCAGGCGCTCTGCGATGGGGCTCAGTCTTTGACGGTGGAAAAGTTTGCTGCTTTGGTTTGCGACTTGGATAGGCTGGCTGTGGTCATGGGGCGACGGCTGAAAAAGCAGGTGTCTTAATGGCGGCTCTCTTTCGGCGCGCAGCTTTGGTCGGGGTCGGCATGTTGGGAGGGTCGCTGGGACGCGCCATGCTGAAAAGAGGCCTGGTTAAAGAAGTCGTAGGCATAGATCAGTGTCAAGGCGTGCTGGCGAAAGCAGTAAGTCTTGGTGCAGTAAGCAGAACAACCGCTTCATTGCCGGAATGTGTGGGCGGGGCAGACTTGGTGATTTTGGCTGCTCCGGTTGTGGCTGTGCTTGAGTTGCTGCCAAAAATAGCGGCTCATTTAGCACCCGGTGCGCTGGTCAGCGATGTATGTAGCACAAAAGGGGCTGTGCTGAAGCAGGCGCTGGCATGTTTGCCTGAGAGCGTCACTTTTTTAGGCGGGCACCCGATGGCCGGTTCCGAAAAAGACGGGGTCGAGGCGCTGGACGAGCAGCTTTTTGAAAATGCTGTTTATGTGCTGACCTATACGGTGCGCAATGCGCTCAGCCAGCAGTTCGTCCGTTTGCTGGAGCAGTTGGGCGCGATCCCGGTCGAAATGGGGGCGGAGCAACATGACCGGGTGGTGGCTAATGTTTCTCATTTGCCCCATTTAGCCGCTTCAGTGCTGGCGGAGGTGGTTGCCGCAAACAGCAAAGACAGGAAAGAGATTATAAGGTTGGCTGCCGGCGGTTTTCGCGATACTACCAGGGTAGCGCTGGGTAATCCTCAGCTTTGGCGGGATATATGTTTAACTAATCGAGGCGAGCTTGTGCTGCTGCTGGATGCTTATCTGCGAGAGCTTGGGGCGGTACGGGATTTAGTGGCGGCGGGCGATGAGAACGGTTTGCTCGCTCATTTTCAGCGGGCGCGCGATTTTCGTAGCCAGGTGCCGCTGCCAAAGTTGCGCAAAAATGGGCAACCAACTTGGGCTTGAGGAGGGTCGAGAATGAAAGTGGTTCTAGATGGCAGTGGTCCGATCAGAGGCGAGATAACGGTGCCGGGGGACAAGTCCATTTCTCATCGTGCGCTGATTTTAGGCGCCCTGGCTGAGGGAGAAACGGAAATTTCCGGCTTTCTCGCCGGGGAGGATTGTTTAGCTACTGCTCTCTGCCTGCGCAAGTTGGGGGTAGAGATAGTTGTGCAGGAGTCGAATGTGCGGGTGGCAGGCGTGGGCCTTTATGGGTTGCGGGAGCCGGCTGCCATTTTAGACTGTGGTAACTCCGGGACGACGGCTCGGCTGCTGCTGGGTGTTTTGGCCGGGCAGCCTTTTTATACGGTGCTGACAGGCGATTGCTCGCTGCGGCAGCGGCCGATGAGCCGGGTGGTAGAGCCGCTGCGCCGGATGGGCGCGGCAATCTGGGGGCGCAGCCAAGGAAAATTGCTGCCGCTCTCAGTGCAGGGCAAAGAGATGCGTGCGCTTGAATATGTCTCACCAATTGCCAGTGCACAGGTTAAATCGGCGCTGCTGCTCGCCGGGCTGTATGCCCAAGGCATTACGGCGGTGCGGGAACCGGAGAAAAGTCGTGATCATTCAGAGAGGATGCTGACCGCTTTCGGAGCTGCAATAGAGGTGGAGGGCAATCTGGTGCGCCTGCAGGGCCAGCCTAGGCTGCAGGGGCAAGCCGTCCGGGTGCCAGGTGATATTTCTTCCGCCGCTTTTTTCTTGGTGGCTGCAAGTATTATGCCCGGTTCCGATTTGATTGTGCGAAATGTGGGCGTTAACCCTACCCGCACCGGGGTGCTTGATGTGCTGCGCGAAATGGGTGCTGCGCTGGAACTGTTTAACCATAGGGTGGAAAGCGGCGAGCCGGTGGCAGATATCCGCGTTCAGTCAGCCGATTTGCGTGGGGTGGAGATTGGCGGTGAAATTATTCCGCGGTTGATTGACGAATTGCCTATTTTAGCGGTGGCGGCTATGTTCGCCGCCGGTGAAACTTATGTGCGTGATGCGGCGGAGCTGCGTGTGAAGGAGACAGACCGGATTTTGGCGGTAGCTGAAGAGTTCGGCAAGCTCGGGGCAGCGATTACGCCTAAAGCTGACGGTTTTGTGGTGACTGGTGGACGGTCGCTTTTCTCTGCTACAGCAAACAGCCGCGGCGATCATCGCATTGCCATGGCGTTATGTGTAGCTGCTTTGGCGGGAAATGTGCGGCTGACTATGGATTCTGCCGAAAGCGTGGCCATTTCTTTCCCTGGTTTTTGGCAGGCGCTGCATCAGGGACAGATAAACCGTCTGGATTTTTTCCAGTGAGTGAACTCGTTTAAGCAAAGCTTAAACATCGGGGAATCAGGTGGAGAGTCTACTCCACCTGATTAAAAATTCCCACCTACGCTTTGCTTAGAGGTGGGGCCTTAACCCAAAAGAAAAACCAAGATGAATTTTGCCAGAGGGGAGAGCTGTATGTCGAGAACTAGTCTGTTGCCCGAAAAAAACACGCCGGACATCTATCAAGATTTTTTGCTTAATTTACCTCAGGCTACCCGTTTTTTAGGGCCGCATTATAGTGAGTCTGTCGGTTTTGTTGCTAAGGCGGAGCAGGTTTGCGCTAAATTTGGCGGAGAGCGAGAGCAACTTGCCCAGATGCTGCTGGCATATAATCGCAAGGTAGGCTGTGGAGGGGCGGCTCTGGCTCAGATTGAGAAGTTGCGTGATAGACGAGCGGTGGCAGTGCTGTGCGGTCAGCAGGCAGGGTTGCTGTCGGGTCCTCTCTATACGATATATAAGGCGCTTTGCGCGGTGAAGCTGGCGGCGAAGCTGGAGGGTGAGCTTGGACGGCCCGTGGTACCGGTATTCTGGATTGCGTCGGAAGATCATGATTTTTCCGAGGCTAATCACTGCTATGTGCAGGATAAGGAGGGTAAGCCGCGGCGTATCCAGTTGGAGTTAGCCCATAGCGGAGAGCCGGTGGGGCAACTTTTGCTGACAGAACAGGCAGGCCGGGAAGTGTTGGCTACGCTGGCGGCGGCGGTACCTGGCTCGGAGTTTGTCGCGGAGATTATGGCATGGCTGGAGGAGGCGCGCAGCCAGGCAACGACGCCGGTGGATTGGTTTGCGCGGATTTTAGCTAAACTCTTTGCTGGGGAAGGGCTGGTATTGTTTGAGCCGCTTTTGGCGGAGGCGCGAACGCTGGCTGCCGGAGTGTTCAGCCAGGCGATCCGGCAAAGGGAGGCGGCAGAATCAGCTTTAGTTTCGCGCGAGGCGGCACTGAGGGCGGAGGGGTATCAGCTGCAGGTGGAGCGGGAGGCGGGCGCCACCTTGCTGATGTTGCTCGGAAAAAAGCGGACTGCCCTGTACCGGCGCGACGGTCATTTTGTCACCAGGGATGGTTTGTTTCGTCAGAGTGAAGCAGAACTGCTTGAGCGTGCGGCTGCTATGCCGGAGTCGCTAAGTGCCAACGTTTTATTGCGCCCGCTTTTTCAGGATAGAATTTTTCCTACGGTTGCATATATTCCGGGTCCGGGGGAATGTGCTTACCTTGCCCAGGCGGCGGCGCTCTATCCTGTACTTGGTATTGAGCAGCCGCTGCTTTGGCCGCGGCCGGGCGTGACGCTGGTGGAACGGCGACTGGCTCAGTATCTGGAGAAATACCGGGTGGCGGAAGAGGAGGTTTTGCAGGGTCTGGACGAAGCGCTGGCCCGGGAAATAAAGAAGCAGAGCGAGCTGGATATTGATAGTATCTTTGCTCATTTGCGCGGGCATTTGGCGCTGGAATATGAGCATTTAAAGCGGGATTTAGCAAAACTAAATCCGCAACTTGGCGTCCTCGCGGATAAGAACTTGGCCCTCGTTAATAACCAAGTGAGCTACTTGGAAGATAAAGCGCGGGAAGAAGATAAAAAGAAGAGTGAAGTGATGATGCGTCATTTTCTTGCTTTAGAGCTGACGCTTAAACCGAACGGCAAACTTCAGGAGCGGGTCTTTTGTCTTTTGCCTTTTCTTTTAAAGTATGGTCCGGCTTTTTGGGAGCAGTTGGTGTCCGAATTTCCGCACCAGCCGGGTCACCACCTACTTTATCTTTAGGGCTGCAAAGCTTTTGGCAATTCTCTTTGAAAGGAAGTGGCGAGCGATGAAATTGGATATTTTGGCTTTTGGCGCCCATCCCGATGATGTGGAGATTGGCTTTGGAGGCACATTGATTAAACATGCCGCCAAAGGGTATAAGTGTGGGATTGTGGATTTGACTGCCGGCGAGATGGGCAGTAACGGTACGCCGGAGATTCGCAGGCAGGAGGCGCTGCGGGCGGCTGAGATCATGGGGATGCAGCTGCGGGACTGTTTGGGGTTGCCGGATGCACGCCTGGAGATCAATGAGGAGAGTAAGCGGGCGGTGATTGAAGTAATTCGTAAATACCGCCCCCATGTGGTGGTCGGTCCCTTTCATGCGGACAGACATCCGGATCATTTGCGGGCGAGCCAGCTTGTGCGGGAGGCGGCTCATTTGTCAGGATTGCGGAAATATCCGGCGGAGGGTGAGGCGTATCGACCTGCTGTGGTGGCTCAATACTTTCTGGCGGTGCATGGTGAACCTTCCTTCATCGTGGATATTAGCGAAGATTATGAAAAGAAGATAGATGCGCTTTGTGCCCACGAAAGCCAGTTTGGTTTACGAAAAGAAGCTGACTGGCAGACGCTTGTCAATGATCCGGCGTTTATCAGAATGATTATCAGCCGTGATCAGTTTGTCGGTTCGCTGATTCAGGTGCTGTATGGGGAAGGAATCTATTTGGAAGATAAAATGATCCTGAATGATTTAATGTCACTTAGGGGGCGAATGCCAAATCTAGTCATGGAGAGGATTAAGGGGGTGGTGCGGCAATGAATATTGGTATAGTCTGCTATCCCACCCATGGCGGTAGCGGAGTGGTGGCCACGGAATTGGGGAAAGAGCTGGCGCTGCTTGGGCATACAGTCCACTTTATTTCCTATCAGCCCCCGTTTCGTTTGGAGCTTTTTCAGCCTAATGTCTATTACCATGAGGTGGAGATGCTCGGTTATCCGCTCTTTAAATATCCACCGTATACACTGGCGCTGATTAATAAAATTGCGGAGCTGGTAGAGCGCGAAAAACTGGATATTATCCACGCCCATTATGCTATTCCCCATTCTTTTTGTGCTCATCTGGCCAGAGAAGTGCTGGGAGAGAGCAGCCGGGTTAAGGTAGTGACGACGCTGCATGGAACAGACATTACTTTGGTGGGCAGCGATCCGTCGTTTAAGCGGATTACTCGTTTTAGTATCGAAAAAAGCGACGGTATTACTGCGGTTTCGCATAGTCTGCAGGAGGAAACGCACCAGACTTTCAATGTAACAAAAACGGTGGAGGTTATATACAATTTTATCAATACTAAGCGGGTGTTCCGGCTACCCGCTGCCCGTAAACTGATAGGTTGTGTGCCGGCAACAGGAAGGGTGCTGGTGCATGTTTCCAATTTTCGCCCGGTTAAGCGGGTGCCTGACGTGGTGGCAATATTTGCTAAGGTGCGCCGCGAAGTAGATGCTAAGCTACTGCTCGTTGGAGACGGGGTGCAGCGGCAGGCGGCGCAGGACGCCGTGGAGCAGTTTGGTTTGCAGCGAGATGTGCTGTTTTTTGGTGTGCAGGATAATGTTATTCCGCTTTTGTCTGCGGCGGATCTTTTTTTGCTACCATCAGAGAAAGAAAGCTTTGGCCTGGGCGCTCTGGAGGCGATGGCTTGTAGCGTGCCGGTGATCGCCACTCGGACAGGCGGTTTGCCGGAGCTGGTGGCGCATGGGGAAACCGGTTATCTGGCGGCAGTAGGCGATGTGGCTGCACTGGCGGACTATGCGCTGCAGTTGCTGTCTGATGAAAGCCTGTTGCGGCAGATGGGGGAGGCTGCCCGGCATCGAGCGGCGGAGCGGTTTGAAAGTGAACTGATGGTGCCGCAGTATGAGGCTTTTTATCAGCGCGTCCTGGCGGGGGGAAACTAGAAATCCTGCCGAAAGGCTGCTTTGCGCTCACAATAGCCAGAGGTCAGAGGTCAGAGATCAGACGAAGCCCTCACCCTAGCCCTCTCCCAGAGGGAGAGGGTAAATGTTGTGGAGAGGGTAAATAGTTTGCGCGATGTTTACATAAAATACTTGACAGGCAAAAAAGCCGATGCTAAAATTTAATACATTAAAGCGTTAATGTATTAAAGGAAAGGTTGTGCTGCAGTGAATGAGAAGCTGAGAAGACTGCTGACGCCTGAAGGCGTGCGAGATCTTTTGCCCGAGATGGCTGGTCAGAAGCGGGAGCTGGAAAAGAGGATTCAGGCAAGTTTTAGCCGATGGGGATATGGGGAAGTGTCCACACCGGCTTTTGAGCATAGTGCCAATTTTGTGGATGAGATGAAGGCGGAGCTGACAGATAAGGTATATCGCTTTTTAGATGAGCGAGGAAGAACGCTTGTGCTGCGTCCCGACTTTACTTTGCCGCTTGCGCGTGTGGTCGCCACCCATTTAACCGCAAACCCCTTGCCGCTGCGTTTGTGTTATGGCGGTGATATATACCGTTATACTCACGGCCAGCAAGGGAAGCAGCGGGTAGTGACGCAGGCGGGTGTGGAGTTAATTGGTTCAGGCTGCGCCGGAGCAGATGCGGAAGTGATTGCGCTGGCGGTCGATGTCTTGCAAGAGTTGGGACTTGTTGAATTCACTTTTTGCCTGGGACATGCGGGTTTTCTGGAAGGGTTGCTTGCCGCTTATGAAGTGGCGGAAGCGGAGCGAGAAACGATTAAGTTTTATTTTAATAGTAAGGATTTTGTTTCGTTGAAAACGTTCGTGCAGAGTCTTGATCTTAGTGAAAACGCTAAGAAGGCTGTTTTGCGCATCCCTTGGCTGCGGGGTGGCAAAGAGGTTTTAGGGGAGGCGGCTAAGCTTGTGCCGGGCGGGGCGGCTGATGAGCCGCTGAGTTTGCTGGCAGAAGTATGGGAAGTGTTGGCAGATTACGACGCCTCCAAGTATATTACCCTGGATTTGGGTCTGGTGCGTATGCTGGATTATTACACGGGAATGGTTTTTGAAGGGTATACGGGTGGGATGGGTTATGCCCTTTGCGGCGGCGGACGCTATGATCAGTTGCTTGGAAATTTTGGTTCGCAAAAGCCGGCGGTGGGATTTGCCATCAATGTTGACCACGTTTTGAAAGTGTTGCAGCGGGTGAAAGAGATGCCTGCGTTAAGTAAACTTGTTTTTGTGGGCTACGGCACAAAGCAACGGGCGGCAGCTTTTGTTGAAGCAGCCCGGCTGCGGCGACAAGGCGAAAGGGTGCTTGTTGACGTGCAAGAGCGCCCGCAGGGGGCGGCTTGGGCGGAAGGAGAAAGGTTAGGCGCGGCTAAGGTAATTTATCTCGGCTAGGGTTGCGGTGTTGCGCCTGCCGGATGGGAGGGCTGGTAATGGTAAATAAGGAGTGGCTGACTGTGGCTCTGGCTAAAGGACGGATGCTGCCGCCGGCACTTGAGCTTTTTGAAAGAGCGGGAATCGGTTGCGGGCAGTTGCGAGAAACCTCGCGGAAACTGGTCTTTACAGTGGAGGAACATAAACTGCGCTTTATCTTGGCTAAACCGATGGATATCCCCACCTATGTAGAATATGGTGTGGCAGATTTGGGGGTAGTCGGCAAAGATGTTTTGATGGAGCAGGAGAAAGAGCTTTATGAGTTATTAGACCTAAAAATAGGTCCTTGCCGTTTAGCGGTAGCGCAAAAGTGCGGCGGCGGCAAGTTTAACGGCGGTTATGTGGCTACAAAATATCCGCGGGTGGCAGATCGCTATTTCCAGGGGCAGGGGAAGCAGGCTGAAGTAATTAAGCTGCACGGTTCGATTGAATTGGCGCCGCTGCTTAATCTGGCTGATGCAATTGTAGATTTGGTTTCTACCGGCAAGACGCTTAGCGAGCACCATTTGGAAGAAATTGAAGTCATCGCCTGGATTACCTCACGGTTGGTGGCAAATCCCGGCAGTTATCAGGTAAAAGGAGCGCGGGTAACCGATTTGCTCCAACGCTTGGAGGCGGTCTTGATTGAGGAGGTGGCAAAGCCATGTTGAGAGAGTTTGACGCAAAATCATTCAGGGAAAATTTTGTGCGCCGCGGGTTTCAAGATTTTCATGCAGAGCTGGCGGTGGTGCGCTCTATTTTGGCGTCTGTGCGTCAAAACGGCGACAAATCGGTGCTGGAGTATACGCGTCAGTTTGACGGGGTTGTCATAGAGGGGCTGCGTGTCTGTGAGGATGAGTATGCGGCAGCAGAGGCTGCAGTGGAGCCGGCGGCGCGGGATTCTTTGTTGCGGGCAGCCGAAAACATCCGGGCGTATCATCGGCGCCAGCTGGAAAACTCGTGGCTGGAGGTACTGCCGGATGGGGTGGCGCTAGGGCAGCGGACGGTGGCGGTGGACAGGGCCGGAGCTTATGTGCCGGGAGGTGGCGCCGCTTATCCATCATCGGTGCTGATGACTGTGATTCCCGCCCGCATAGCCGGAGTGGGAGAAGTGGTGGTGGTAACGCCGCCTAGGGCTGACGGCAAAATTAATCCCTATATCTTGGTGGCGGCAAAAATCGCCGGGGCAGATGCTGTTTTTAAGTGCGGCGGGGCTCAGGCTGTGGCGGCGTTGGCTTACGGGACGGAGAGCATTCCGCGGGTAGATAAAATTGTTGGTCCGGGCAATATTTATGTGACGCTCGCCAAAAAGGAAGTTTACGGTGAAGTGGGTATTGATATGCTGGCTGGCCCGAGCGAAGTGCTTGTAGTGGCCGACGAGACGGCTCGCGCAGATTTTGTGGCGGCAGATTTATTGTCCCAGGCGGAACATGATTTGCTGGCAGCGTCCTACCTGATTACCACCTCGCGGCGACTGGCCGCCGAGGTGCAGCAGGAGTTGGCTCGGCAGTGTGTAAAGCTGGAGCGTTGTGATGTGGCGCAGCAGGCTTTGACGAAGCAAGGCGCATTAGTTTTGGTGGATTGTCTGGAGGAGGCTTTTGCCTTGGTAAACTTGTTGGCTCCGGAACATTTGGAATTGCAAGTGGCCGATCCTTGGGCAGCGCTGGGAAAGGTGAAAAACGCGGGGGCAGTTTTTCTCGGAGCGTATACGCCAGAGTCGGTGGGCGACTACTGGGCCGGAGCAAATCATGTTTTGCCCACTGTAGGAGGGGCTCGCTTTGCTTCGGTGTTATCGGTGGCTGATTTTAGTAAGAAGATGAGTCTGGTTTATTACCCGCCACAAGCTTTGCAGCAGGTCTCAATGGAAATTGAAAGGTTGGCTCGGATAGAGGGCCTTCAGGCTCACGAGCAGGCTGTAAGGGTGAGGAGGGAGTATCTTGAAGAAACGGGAGGCAAGTAAAACGCGTAAAACGGGGGAGACTACCGTGGCGTTGCAGCTTGGGTTAGACGGTACAGGCAGAGTTTCGCTGGCTACCGGGGTAGCCTTTTTTGAGCATATGCTGACGCTTTTTGCGCAGCATGGTTTTTTTGACCTTCAGCTTGAGGCAGAGGGTGATCTGCCGGTTGACGCACATCATTTGGTGGAGGATGTGGGTTTGGTACTGGGAGATGCTTTTGTCGAAGCGTTAGGAGATAAAACGGGGATTAGAAGATACGGTTCCGTTCTTTTGCCTATGGACGAGGCGCTGGTGCAGGTGGCTGTGGATCTTTCGGGACGGCCGTATCTTGGCTTTAAGTTAAATTTAATGACAACGCGCCTAGGAAATTTTGAGACGGAGCTGGTGGAAGAATTTTTACGTGCTTTTGTTAACCGCGCGAAATGTACGCTACACGTGCAGCAACTGGCGGGGAGCAATACGCACCATTTGATTGAGGCAGTGTTTAAGGGATTAGGACGGGCATTGGATGAAGCCACTGCGCTTGAGCCGCGGCTTTGCGGAGTCCCCTCCACCAAGGGTATATTATAGAAGAAAAACCTAGCGAATCAGCAGGATTTTTGTTTTAGTCGGTGAATAGAGAAGGGTGGACGGGAGTCTGAGATGATTGTGATTATTGATTATGGCGGAGGAAATCTGCATAGTGTGCAAAACGGTTTTGCCGCTGCCGGCTTCCCCACGGTGGTTTCAGATGATCCGCATGAACTGGCGGCAGCAGACGGTCTGGTTTTGCCGGGCGTGGGTGCTTTTGGCCAAGCTATGAAAAACCTGCAGGAAAGCGGGTTAAAGCAGTCGCTTTTGCGGCGGGTGGCGGCGGGTGTGCCGCTACTTGGTATTTGTCTTGGTCTGCAGCTCTTCTTTGA
This sequence comes from Bacillota bacterium, assembly GCA_018725345.1. Taxonomy (GTDB): domain Bacteria; phylum Bacillota; class Dethiobacteria; order Dethiobacterales; family Dethiobacteraceae; genus GPS1B09. Next base: position 18,194 of record QLUI01000003.1, read on the forward strand.
AAAGAGCGAGGAGAAGGGAGAGCATGCGGGGTTAGGACTGATTGAAGGCGCTGTGGTGCCTTTTTCCGGTGCGCTGAAAGTGCCGCAAATCGGCTGGAATCAGCTGTCTATCCGGCGGGAACACCCACTGCTGGAGGGGATTAGACAGGGTGACTACTTCTATTTTGTGCACTCATTTTATGCTTCCTGCACGGACCCTGCTGTGGTTTTGGCCAGCGCAGACTACGGGGGAGATTTTCCCGCCGTGGTCCAAAAAGAGCATTTGTTTGGGGTTCAGTTTCATCCGGAGAAAAGCAGCCGGCTGGGGTTACAAATTCTGAGAAATTTCGGGAGGTTGGTGGAATGCTAATTATTCCCGCCGTAGATATTCGGGGTGGGCAGTGTGTACGGTTGGTCCATGGGGAGTTGTCTAAGGAAACAGTTTATCATGCCGATCCGTTGGAAGTGGCGCTGCGCTTTGAGGCGGAAGGGGCGTCTAGAATCCATCTGGTAGATTTGGACGGTGCCTTTCAGGGTGGGATGCAAAATAGTGCTGTGATTGAGCAGATAGCCCGGGCGGTGAAGGTGCCGGTGCAGGTGGGCGGCGGCATCCGGGATGAAGCCAGAGCGTCTGAATTGTTGGACCGAGGCGTGTCCCGTGTTATTTTAGGCACAGTGGCAGTGACTTCTCCCCAGCTGGTCGAGGCGCTCTGCCGCCGTTTCCCCGGACAAGTGTTGGTAGGGATTGATGCTCGGGCAGGGCGTGTCGCTATCCGTGGCTGGGTGGAGGAGTCGGAGCAGAACGCTATTGATTTGGCCCTTAAAATGGGAGACTTGGGTGTTAAAGAAATTATATATACTGATATTAACAGGGATGGGACTCTGCAGGGGCCAAACCTGGCGGCGCTGGAGGAAATGGCAAAGGCGGTGAGCCAGCAGGTAATAGCGTCGGGCGGTGTTTCATCTCTAAACGATATTGAGAGAATATGTCTGCTGGAATCGCTGGGTGTTAGCGGCGTGATTTTGGGGCAAGCCCTTTATACGGGGCGGGTCGATTTGCGTGCCGCGCTGACAATTGCGGTGTGCGCTTAGATGTTGGCTAAACGAATTGTGCCTTGCTTGGATGTGTTGGATGGGCGTGTGGTAAAAGGCACACAGTTTGTGCAGCTTCGCGATGCCGGTGATCCAGTCTCTTTAGCTCGTTTTTATGATTTGGCTGGTGCGGATGAACTGGTATTCTTGGATATTTCTGCCTCCCATGAGGGGCGGGGAACGATGCTGGATGTGGTGCGCCGGACGGCGGAGCAGGTATTTATCCCCTTTATTGTGGGCGGCGGCATCAGCCAACTGGAGCATGTGCGCCAGTTGCTGAGTGCCGGCGCGGATAAAGTGTCGTTGAATACGGCTGCTGTGCAAAATCCGCAGTTGATTTCCGCCGCCGCTGAATGTTTCGGTTCCCAGTGCATCGTCTTGGCGGTGGACGCGAAATGGAACGCGACGCTTTCCACTTGGGAGGTCTATACTCACGGCGGACGGAATGCCACCGGGAAAACGGTTCTTGCTTGGACAGCAGAGGGAGAGCGGCTTGGGGCCGGCGAAATCCTTCTGACAAGCATGGATTGTGACGGCGGGAAGGACGGATATGATTTGCGGCTAACAGCGGCGGTGGCAGAGCAGGTTAATCTTCCGCTGATTGCCTCCGGCGGTGCCGGTACCATGGAACATTTTTACGCGGCGCTGACGGCAGGAAAAGCGGATGCTGCGCTGGCTGCCTCTGTTTTCCATTATCATGAGTTTAGTGTGGCTGAAGTTAAACAGTATCTGCGGAAACAGGGGGTGGCGGTACGCTATGACGAAACTGCAGTTTGCTGAAAACGGCTTGATTCCGGTAGTGATTCAGGATGCATTGACGGAGCGGGTCTTGATGCTCGCCTACATGAACGAGGAGGCACTGCAAAAAACAATACTTACCGGCCAAACTTGGTTTTACAGCCGTAGTCGCCAGGAACTCTGGAACAAGGGTGCCACATCCGGCCATTTTCAGCAGGTAAAACGGATTGATTATGATTGTGACAGCGATGCGTTGCTGGTGCGGGTGGAGCAAGTCGGTAACGTCTGTCATACGGGAGCAACCAGCTGTTTTTACAGAACGCTCTTTGGTGATGAGTTTGTCGTTACGGCTAACTTTTTGGTGGAATTGGAACAAATTATCGCGGAGCGGAAAGTAACTAAGCCGGCAGGTTCCTATACGGCCAAGCTTTTTGAGCAAGGGTTGGATCGCATTTTAAAAAAGATTGGCGAAGAAGCTGGCGAAGTGATCATCGCCGCTAAAAATCAAGACCGTTCCGAACTAATTTATGAAAGCGGCGATCTGCTTTTCCATTTGCTTGTGCTTTTGGCGGAAAAAAATGTGGCGCTGGCGGAAGTCTTGCGGGAGTTGGCTGATCGCCACCGTCCAGTGGCTGCGGGGCAGGCATAATGTTTGTCGATTATCATTTGCATACAGTCCGTTGTTGCCATGCGAGCGGCACTTTGGCAGAATATTTGGCAGAAGCAGAGAAAAAAGGGCTGGCTGAAATCGGGTTTGCCGACCATTTCCCTTTGGGGTTGTTTGGCGTGGAGGAAGAAGAGCCGCTGACGATGGATGCCTCAGAGTTGCCCGATTACATCCGCGATGTGGAGCTGTTGCGCCGGCAGGCTACTATCCCTGTGCGCCTCGGCGTAGAGGTGGAGTATCTGCCCGGACGGGAACGGGAGACTGCCGAAATGTTGGCAGTCTACGGTTTCGATTATACCATCGGCTCAATCCACGTTATTGACGGCTGGGATTTCACCCATCCGGGCCAAGTTCAACGCTACAGTCATGAAGATATTGATTTTCTCTATGAGCGCTATTTTACGCTTGTACAGCAAATGGCAGCCAGCCGTTTGTTTCAAATTATCGGTCACATGGATGTGGTCAAAAAGTTTTCATTTTTCCCGCAGCGGAGATGGGAGCATCTTCTGGAGGATACCTGCCGGGCAATAAAACAGGCTGACGTCTGTGTCGAGTTAAATACTGCGGGTTGGCGCGCACCGGTAGGGGAGGCTTACCCCGGAGAAGCCTTTCTGGCAAGATGTTGTGAGATGAACGTGCCAGTGACGATGGGTTCTGATGCCCACAGGCCAAGAGACGTGGGCAGCGGTCTGTATCGTGCCGCTCTGCTCCTTCATAATCTGGGATTTAGGGAGATCGCGACTTTTAACGCAGGGCAGCGGCAGATGCGTCCTCTAACATGTTCAGGTTAAAGTTAAAGCAACTGCTAAATGAGTCAAATATCTGGCCCTCACCCTAGCCCTCTCCCAGAGGGAGAGGGCTAGGGTGAGTAACTACAGATTAAACAAGTAAAGAAGCGAAAAGGCAGGGGAAGCAGAGTGAGGCTTTCAACCAAAGGTCGTTATGGGGTCCATGCCATGTTTGATTTAGCCATGCATGGCGGAGATGCTGTTATTGCGCTAAAGAGCGTGGCACAGCGCGAAAATATTTCGGAAAAATATCTTGAGCATCTCTTTGCCAATCTAAAAAAAGCAGGCTTAATTCACAGTGTGCGCGGCGCTCAGGGAGGCTATCGCTTGGCGCGGCCGCCGGAAGAAATAACATTGGGTGATATTATTCGGGTGCTGGAAGGGCCGGTAGCTCCGGCTGAATGCAGGGCAGAGGCCGGTAGCAATGAGGATTGCCATAGTTCTTCCGCATGTGCCATGCGTTCAATCTGGTGCCGTATCCGTGATGAGATTAACAGCATTCTCGATAATATTACCTTGGCGGAAGTGGTGGAGGAACAACGGAAACGCAGTGGAGAAGGGTATATGTTTCATATTTAACCGGGCGGTGTTAAAGTTTTAAGAGTGACTTATTGTCAGGAGGATGATGATGCGAAGCGGTGAAGTTACTGCTATCCGTTCCGCGCCGACGGCGGGCGGAGTGGTGGCTTTGCCGCTGCTTTGGTGGCGCTTTAAGGCCGGCCAGCTGATAAGCCTGTTTTTGCTTCACGGCGGGTTGATTGTGCCGTGACTGCGTCGACGCCGACTTAAAAAGACAGAGGGAGGGGAGCGAGGATGCGTTACCTGACGGCGGGAGAGTCGCACGGTCCTGCGTTATGTGCAATTATTGAAGGGTTGCCTGCCAATCTATGGCTGGATCCTGAAAAAATAAACGGTGATTTGGCGCGGCGGCAGCAGGGTTATGGCCGGGGTGGCCGGATGAAGATAGAGAAAGACTGTGTGGAAGTGCTTTCGGGTTTGCGTTTCGGACGGACGTTAGGCAGTCCCTTGGCGTTGCGGATTATTAACCGTGACTTCGAAAACTGGCGGGGAAAGATGGACCCGGCAGGAACTGAGCCGGCGGATTTGGAGGCGGTGACTCGGCCGCGGCCGGGCCATGCCGATTTATCCGGTGCATTAAAGTTTAATTTGGCTGATGTGCGCGATGTTTTAGAGCGGGCCAGCGCAAGGGAAACGGCGACGCGGGTGGCTGTGGGGGCGGCTGCAAAAGCGCTTTTGGCCGTGTTTGGCATTCAGGTTTATTCGCAGCTTGTAGCCGTCGGAGATGTTGCTGCTAAGACTTTGCCTACGGAAGAATTGGTCTTAAGATACGGAGAGGTGGAAGAATCACTGCTGCGCAGCGCAGACAAAGCGGCCGAAGCCGCCATGATAGCAGCTATTGACTACGCTAAGGTGACAGGTGATTCATTGGGCGGAGTTTTTGAAGTGGTGGTAGTTGGCTTGCCGCCCGGTTTGGGGAGTTATACCCACTGGGATAAGAAGCTGGATGGTCGTCTGGCTGCCGCGCTGATGAGTATTCAGGCGATTAAAGGGGTAGAGGTAGGCGGCGGTTTTGCTTTAGCGGCGTTGCTCGGCTCCGTTGTCCATGATCAAATTGGTTTCCAGCAAGGGAGGGGCTATTTCCGCCTTACTAACCGTGCCGGCGGAATCGAAGGCGGTATGACTAACGGGGAGCCTGTTGTTCTTCGAGTAGCTATGAAACCAATCCCCACGTTGTACAAGCCGCTAAAGAGTGTAGAGATGGCAAATCATTTGCCTTTTGAAGCGGCGGTGGAGCGCTCTGATGTTTGCGCCGTGCCTGCGGCGGCGGTGGTGGGGGAAGCGGTGGTGGCCTGGGAAATGGCGCTTGCGCTGCGGGAAAAGGCAGGCGGCGACTCTTTGGAGGAAATGAAGGCAAACATGGCAAATTATCTTAAACTTTTGGCAGGACGCTAGGAGGTTGGTCTGGATGAGATTGGTGGAAGTAGCTCTGGGTGAGCGGAGTTATCCGATTTATATCGGTCAGAACATCTGGCACGAAATTCCCCGCCACTTTGCTGAACGGGTAAAGCCGGGCAAGTCGCTACTCGTCAGTGACGAAACGGTCTTTCCGCTTTACGGCAGCCGGATGGTTGAAGGCCTGCAGAAGGCAGGTTTTGCGGTGAGTTCGGTGGTGGTGCCGGCGGGGGAGGGCAGTAAGACTTTAGCCCGAGCGGATCAGCTCTACAGCGCTGCCATTGCGGCCGGTTTGGAGCGCAGGGATTTGATTGTGGCACTGGGCGGCGGTGTGGTAGGTGATTTAGCAGGTTTTGTAGCGGCTACTTATCTGCGCGGCGTAACTTTTGCGCAGGTTCCCACCACGCTTTTAGCCCAGGTCGACAGCAGTGTGGGCGGTAAAACGGCAGTTAATCATAGTTTGGGAAAAAACTTGATCGGAGCGTTTTATCAGCCAAAGCTGGTCTGGGTGGAGCTTGAGACGCTCTCAAGCTTGTCGCAAAGGGAATACTTGGCCGGGGCGGCGGAAGTGATTAAATACGGAGTTATTTTAAGTGAAGCGCTTTTAAATTTATTGACTGCGCGTTGGCAGGATTTTTTGGCAAGAGAACCGGAACTGCTTACTGCTGTAGTGGGAGATTGTTGTGAGTTGAAAGCTGCTGTGGTGGCAGCAGATGAACGAGAGGCTGGTTTGCGCGCTATATTGAATTTCGGCCATACCTTGGGCCATGCGTTGGAGGCGGCCACGGCATACGGACATTACCTGCACGGAGAGGCTGTGCTTGCCGGCATGGTCATGGCAGTTAAATTGGCGCTTGGTAAAGGGATTCTTCAGCGAGAGGCTGCTGCCACGCTACTTGAGATGTTTGGGCGGGTGGGGCTTGTCTCCCCGCCGGCGACATTGCTTGCGGTAGATGTGCTGGCGGCATTAAAGCATGATAAAAAGCGGGAAGAGGGGAGAAGTGTATTTATTTTGCCCGAAGCCGTAGGCAGGGTAGGTGTTTTTGCTGACCTGGATGCTGAGGCTGTGCAGCAGGTTTTGGGCTGCTACCTCTCCGGCGGCTCGGCTAGAGGATAGCTGCGGCTTAGAGATTGAACCGCTAAAGTAGGCAACTTGCTCAGCTCTTGTGGCAAAAAACACAAATTGACAATGTGCTAATGAGAGCATATAATTATTGTGGAGCTCCCCCCTATAAATTCCTGCTTCTATTGGGAGAGGGTTAGAATAAGGGAGTAGTTAAATCCTTCGAGATAAGGAGGTGTCTAGGTGAAAAACAAACGCTCTCTAATGCTTGTTCTGATTGTTACCCTGTTGTTGGTTCTTAGCGCCTTTACCGTTGACCAGGCTGTGAAAAACCTGAATTTGGGCTTGGATTTGCGTGGAGGAGTCTATATTTTATACCAGGCAGAAGAAGCTGGTGATGCCGCCGGCGGAGATAAAATTGACCGCGCAATTACAATTATCCGTAATCGGATTGATGCTCTCGGCGTGGCTAATCCTGTCATTCAGCGAGAGGGAGCAGATAGGATTCGCATTGATTTGCCCGGTATTGAAGATCAGCGGGCTGCAAGGCAAGTAATCGGCAGAACGGCAATGTTGTCTTTTGTTGGCCCGAATGGCGAAGCTATTTTGACAGGCGCCGACCTGAGAAACGCCGGTGTCACGATGGATCAGTTCAACCGGCCTGCGGTATCGCTGGAGTTTAACCCGGAGGGCAGAGCAAAGTTTGCCGCCGCTACAGAGGAGTTTCTAGGTCAGATAATTTACATTAATTTAGACGAAGAGGTTATCTCAGCGCCGACGGTGGAAAGCATTATTACAGACGGTAACGCCATTATTACCGGTGCAGGCACAATGGACGAAGCAGCTAATTTAGCGCTGATGTTGCGCTCCGGAGCGTTGCCTGTGAGACTGGTTGAGTTGGAAACGAGAGGTGTTGGTCCGCAGTTGGGGCAGGATTCCATGAACCGCAGTGTGCGGGCTGGGATAGTCGGCTTATTGCTTGTGCTGCTCGTTATACTGATTTATTACCGCGGTTTTGGAATAGTTGCCAATGTCAGCTTAATTGTTTATCTGGCGCTGGTCTTAGGTTTGCTTACCGCTATCAATGCAACTTTGACATTGTTTGGCATCGCCGGTTTGATTTTATCGGTGGGGATGGCGGTTGATGCCAATGTGATTATTTTTGAACGGATAAAAGAAGAGCTAAAAAATGGGCGCACCATGCGTACCTCTATTGAGGCCGGCTTCCAACGAGCATTCCGCTCTATCCTTGATTCGAATGTAACAACATTAATCGCTGCGGCCGTTTTGTTTAGTTTTGCGACAGGACAAGTCCGCGGGTTTGCGATCACCCTTAGTATTGGTATCCTCGTCAGTATGGCTACCGCCATTTTATTGACACGTTTTTTGCTGCGCCAGGCTGCTCGCGCTAACTTGTTCAGAGCTCCTGAAAACGCCGGACTTAAGGGGGTAAGCAAATGAGTTTTGTTGCTTTAAGGAAATATGCCTTTATCTTTTCAGCCGTATTGATTATTATCGGCGTGATTTCCATGGGCATCAATGGCTTAAATTTTGGGATTGATTTCACCGGCGGCACCCTTCTCCATCTTGATATTCGTCAGGAATTTACGCTTGAGGAGGCGCGGGACATCTTGGCGCCCCTGGGGCTGGAAGCAGCAACACTGCAAAAGGTAGGCGCTGAAGGGCTGGACGCGGGTGAAAAACAGGAGCTGTTGATTCAGACGCAGCAGTTGACTCCCGCAGAGCAGGATGAAGTTTTCTCTGTCTTTCAGGAAAAGTACGACTTAACAGCCGCCGACTTACTCCGCGTAGAGAATGTGGTGGCTGTGGTCGGCAGTGAGCTGCAGCGTCAGGCGTTGATCGCATTGCTACTGGCTGGTCTTGGCATGATCGCCTATATTACCATTCGTTTTGAGTTTCGCTTTGCTGTCAGCGCTATCGCCGCTCTGCTCCATGACGTGATGGTTATGCTAGCCTTTTTCTCCATTTTTCAGATAGAAGTAAACGGTCCGTTTATAGCGGCTGTGCTTACTGTGCTGGGCTATTCCATTAACGATACGATAGTAATATTTGACAGAATTCGAGAGAATTTGAAGACCCGCCGCAAGGAACAGCTTGCGGATGTGGTGGATAACAGTATCAGACAGTCTCTGGTCCGCACGATTAACACTTCGGTTACTACACTCATCGTGATAGTCACTATTTTGCTTCTCGGCGGCATCACGTTGTACCCCTTTATGCTGGCGTTACTGGTGGGCGTGTTTTTTGGCACCTATTCTTCTATTTTTATTGCAAGTCCCCTTTGGCTTGTCTGGCGAGAGCGGGATACGCGCAAGCACTTGAGAGCGAAATCAGCCTAAAGCTTCTGCTTTAGGCTTTTTTTATCGGCTAGGAAATTATATC
>QLUI01000030.1 GCA_018725345.1 Bacillota bacterium
GTGTCTCCTTTCTTGCACCTTTTTGGTGCAACTCATTCTCTGCTACTATTGTAGCTGAAAGGAGACACTTTAGATAGTGGTTTTAAAGACCAAATAGTCGTTCATGCATTATCTGGGATAAGATAATGTCAACTGATCTGATATCTGGATGTTGCCACTTATGAAAGAAGAAAAGAAGAGCTATCACGGTCATAGAAGACGACTTCGTCAGAGGTTCGAAAAAGTTGGCCTTGATGCCTTTCACGACTACGAGGCTGTGGAATTGCTCCTCACTCTGGCAATCCCGCGTCGGGATGTAAAGCAGCAAGCTAAAGAGGCAATCAAGAGATTCGGCTCTTTTCGCGGTGTGCTCGATGCTCCTGTCGAAGAATTGCGGCAGATCCCAAACATGGGCGAGGTAGCACCGATCGCAATTCGATTCATCAAGGAGGCCGCCAATAGGTACCTCCAACCGCAGGCTCAAGGTGACCTATCGTTGAAGCAATCCAAGCCTGACGTTATTTCACTGGTTCAGCCAAACCTCCTTCTTGACTATTGCCGGGCAGCAATTGGATCTGAGCCCAACGAAATGTTCAAGGTTATCTATCTGGACAGCCGATTTCAGGTCATTGATCGTGAAACCCTCGCCAAGGGCACGATTGACCGTGCCACTATTTATCCGCGGCAGGTGATGGCAGCTGCATTGAGAAAAGGGGCTTCATCCCTGGTCTTCATGCATAATCACCCAAATGGAGACGTCAACCCATCAGACCACGATAAGACTCTCACCAGGGCGCTTGTCCTCGCGGCCAAGATACTGGACATTGCGGTGCTCGACCACATTATCGTATCCAGGGACGAGACCTTCAGCTTCCGGAAGGAGGGGTTGCTTTGATGAGCATCGCTGAAGCTATCCACCAGGAGTACCCCGAACTCAATGCCGCCCAATTGGAGGCTGTGGGACTGACAGAAGGTCCTCTATTGATTATCGCCGGACCTGGCTCAGGCAAGACCCTGGTGCTGGTGACCCGAGCACTTAACATACTGCTCCAGGGCTTGGCTGAGCCCAGAGAAATACTGATATGCACTTTTACTAAAAAGGCAGCCTTTGAATTGCGAGACCGCATCTCATCAACAGCCAAGAAGCTGAACTATGCGGGAGATCTATCAGAACTGCTGGTAGGCACAATACACGGTGTATGCAACGATTTCTTGATGATTCACAGGCATCATACTCCCCTCGGGAGTAATTACGAGGTGCTTAATGAGCTGACCCAGCTCGTGTTTCTCTTTGACAATTTTGATACGATCATCGGTCCTGAAGTTGATGGGAAATATCTCAATCGATGGACGACGCACTGGACAGCCATCGAGGGTGCCTGCAACTACTTTGATAAGATCACCGAGGAATTAATTGAACCTGAAGAGATTGCCGGGTCTCCCGATCCCTTTGTCCGCGCAATTGGAACAGCTTACTTGGTTTATGAATCTACCCTCTTTGAGAAGAACTGCATTGACTTCGCTCACCAGCAGAAGCTCTTCTACCAACTCCTTCAGAATCCCACCGTGAGTGAAGCCATCACCAACCGGATTAAGTATGTGATGGTGGACGAATATCAAGACACGAACTATGTTCAGGAGCAGTTGCTGTTGCAGTTAGCCCGCCGGAACAACAATATCTGTGTTGTCGGAGACGAGGACCAGAGTATGTATCGTTTTCGCGGTGCCACGGTGCGGAACATCCTGGAATTCCAAAAGAACTTCGACGCCTGCAAGGTCGTTAAGCTGACCATCAACTACCGCTCTCACAAAGACATAGTAAGGGCATATGACAAGTTCATGGCGAGCTGCAACTGGAGCAACCCCAACTCTCCTATCCGGTTCCGCTATGACAAGGAGATCACCCCCGCCCCAGATGGCACCTTCCCGGAGTATCCTGCTGTCTTTTGTATCTGGGGTGAGTCACAAACTGATGAGGCAGGGCGACTAGCGGATCTCACTTACTTCCTAAAGGAGAACCGGGTCATTGAGGACTACAGCCAGGTGGCTCTGCTCTTGCACAGCGTGCGTTTGGAGCACAGTGGGCATTATATCAGGGCTCTTGAAGACAAAGGTATTCCGGTCTTTTGTCCTCGAGCCCGAGCCTATTTCGACAACGAAGAGATTCGCTATATGGTGGCTTGTTTTGCTATATTACTTGGCTACTACGGCGAGCGCCGGGGTGAGCTACAGGCCAGGAACCTCGAGGAGATGGCATTATACATTGACGATTGCATTATCAGCTTGGGCAAAAACTTTGCAGCCCCACATCCGCTCTCCTGCTGTATTCAGGGATTTGAGGCGCAGGTCAGGGAACTCAAAGAGAGCGAAAGCCTTGACCGCCGCCTGGCTGACTATTTCTACCATTTCCTTGCCCATGAACCGTTCGCTTCTATGGTGAAGAACGAGAATCGTGCCCGCAACTTGGCCCTCCTCTCTCAATTATTAAATGTCTTCCAGAACTATTACCACTACACTGTTGTTTCCCACCGCAATCGGGATCTGCTCCGCCTGCAATTTTTCAACAGCTTCCTGCGGCTGCTTTACATCGGCGGCATCAACGAGTATGAAGACCCCGACCAGCCCTTCCCCAAGGGGCATGTCCAGCTGATGACCATCCATCAGGCTAAGGGGCTTGAGTTTCCGGTGGTTGTCGTCGGCTCCCTTGATAAGCAACTCTCCTCACCCAAGGATGTAGACCGGCACCTGGCTCCCTTCTATCACAGAGAGCCCTTGGAGCCGGAAAACAAAATCACCACCTTCGATCGGATGCGCCTCCATTATGTGGCCTTCTCCAGGTCAGAGAAGGTTCTGGCTCTCACATCAACCCAGCAGCCAAAGTCTTACTTTAACCCTATCTGGCAGGGATTGCCTCAATGGCCCTATGTTAGACAAGACCTCCTCAAGGCACTCTTCTTCCGTCTCAAGAGCCGTATCCCCCTAAAGAAGACCTTCAGCTTCACTACCGACCTCAAGATCTTCGAGACCTGCCCCAGGCAGTATCAATTCTTTCGAGACTATGACTTCACCCCAGCCCGGTCGGCGGAAATCTTCTTCGGCGCCCTGGTCCATCAGACCGTTGAGGATATCCACCGCTGTGTGCTAGACGGACAAGCTACCCGGCTTAATGAGAAGAATATCCGTGAGATGTTTGACTCCAATTTCAGCCATTTCGCAAACTCTGGTATGCGCCCCATCGGTCAGGTGCAGCGGGAGAACGCCTTCTCGCAAGTCATGAACTACTTTCGGCAAAACCGAGCTAGTATGGAGCGAATCATTGAAACTGAAGTTGATGTGTCCGTTGAGAAGGATAACTACATTCTCACTGGCAAGATCGACTTACTCCTGGGCAATGATGATAAATTGGAGCTTCTGGACTTCAAGTCGCAGCCTCGACCCCTGGAGGACGACGCCCGCCTGGATAGCTACTACAAGCAACTCTGCGTTTACGCTCACATCCTTGAGCGGCGATATGGCAAGAAGCCTGAGCGGCTCCTTCTATACTGGACCGGAGAGCCGCGGCGAGAGGAAGCTCTGATGGAGTTCCCCTACCACCCGGAACAGGTAGAGGAAGCAGGTGCTCACTTCGACCGGGTGGTGGAGCAAATCCTCAAAAAAGACTACCTAGTGCGTCAAACACCCGAGTCCAAGGTATGCCACGAATGCGACCTGCGGGTGTATTGCAGCCGTCAGGGCACAATCAAGACAAAAGAGCATCCACAACCTGCGGAAAGAGTCCCTTCGGGTTAATCCTTTTATGTTATAATGTGGTCATCACATAGGAGGCTTGCGATATGGAAAACTGGAAAGAGCGCATCTCTATAGACCCGAATGTTTGCCATGGTAAGCCCTGTATCAAAGGAACACGGATTTGGGTGTCCTTGATAGTGGACAATCTGGCTGCTGGCTCCACCGAGGAGGAGATCCTCGAAGCATATCCTTCACTGAGCCGAGAGGATATACGGGTAGCACTGGCTTTCGCTGCTGAAGTGACAAGGGAACACTATGTAGACATCCCTTTGAAGGTCTGATGAGGATCAAGCTGGACGAGAATGTAGATGCACGCCTTGTACTGTTCCTTAAAGAGGCAGGACATGACACCACTACGGTTCAAGAGCAGGGTCTTCGTGGAATAGAAGACAAATCCCTTTACGAGATCTGCAAGGTGGACGGCCGCATTCTGGTCAGCCTTGACCTGCACTTTTCCAACGTGCTCCGTTTTCCTCCTAGCGGAACTCCAGGTCTTGTCGTGCTCCGTGGGCCGAACCAACTCTTTCCCACCATGCGGGTTCTGGTTCAGACCTTGATTGATGCCCTCACCAGGGAATCGCCCGCCGGCAGACTCTGGATCGTGGAGCTAGGTCGCCTTCGCATTCATGAGGAGACAGAGGGTGAATAATTACTGATAGTGGGGGGATTCATGGCAAAGATTGAAATCACCAAGACCGAGCTTGTCTGGCCGGGAAAATATGACGAGGATGGTCAGCGCAAAGAAGTGGATCGGGTCAATCTCCCCTTCCAGGTCATCGAGACCATCAACGAGACCCGTGCTACTCGTGAGGCAGCCAAGAAGCCCCGCCAAGTCTCTCTGTTCGATGTCTGGGAAGCCAAGGAAGGCGATACCTTCGAGGAGGGGTGGAAGAACAAGCTCATCTGGGGCGACAACAAATATGTTATGTCTTCGTTACTGGACAAGTTCGCCGGCAAGATAGATTTAATCTACATTGACCCACCCTTTGCCACCGGCGCCGACTTCAACTTCACTACATTAATAGGCGAGGGTGGCTTGGAGATCACCAAGGAGCAGTCCATCATCGAGGAGAAGGCGTATCGGGATACCTGGGGACGGGGAATAGATTCCTATCTCCAGATGATGTATGACCGCTTGGTGCTGATGCGAGAGCTACTAGCTGATAATGGCTCAATCTATGTTCACCTTGATTGGCATGTAGAACACTATGTAAAGCTATTGATGGATGAGGTTTTTGGAAAAGAGAATTTTAGGAACGAGCTAATTTGGTACTACAAACTCGGTATGAAGGCCAAATCTAAGAAGTTTCACTCTCATCATGATATGCTTCTTTGGTATACGAAAAATCCTTCGGACTTTACTTTCCACGAGATACGGGTGCCTCTTGAAACACCGATAAGAAGACCATTAGTCAAGTTCGATTCGAAAAGAAAGCGAGCATATCAGCTACACGACGAAGAGGGTCGAGCACTATATCATGAATCAACTGACGAGCTTGTTGGCACCGTTTGGGACATCCTCAACATTGCTCCTTTATCTTCGGAGCGAGTTGGGTTCGATACCCAAAAGCCCGAAGCCCTTTTAGACCGCATTATTAGAGCCTCATCCAATGAAGGTGACCTCGTTGCTGACTTTTTCTGCGGCTCGGGGACAACACTGGCGGTGGCTGAGAAGCTGGGCAGGCGGTGGCTGGGCTGCGATTTGGGCCGGTTTGCCATCCACACCACCAGGAAGCGCCTACTCGGCATCGAGAATTGCAGGCCTTTTGAGGTGCTCAATCTGGGCAAGTATGAGCGCAAGTATTGGCAGGGGATAACCTTTGGCAGCAAGAAGCAGGACCAGCAACTAGCTATCTTTGAATACCTGGCTTTTATCCTCCGGCTCTATGGGGCTCAACCGTTGACCGGGATGGAGCACCTGCATGGCAAGAAGGGAAACGCTGTGATTCACGTGGGAGCGGTGGATGCCCCGGTGACCATTGATGAGATAAACGCTTGCCTGGATGAGTGCCTGGCTATCAAGCAGAAGGAACTCCATGTTCTCGGCTGGGAGTGGGAGATGGGTTTATACGATATCATCACCGATGTCGCTAAGGGTCGAGGCATAAAGCTGGTGCTCCGCACTATCCCCCGTGAGGTGATGGAGCAGCAAGCCGCGGGTAAGGGAGATATCAGTTTCTTTGAGCTGGCTTACCTGGAGGTGGACATCCAGCAACAAAAGCGTAGTCAAGTGTGCGTTGTGCTCAAAGACTTTGTCATTCCTAACACCGAACTTATCCGTGAAGAGGTGCGAGCGAAGGTCAAGAAGTGGTCGGATTATATTGACTACTGGGCGGTGGATTGGGACTTCCAGAACGATACCTTCGTGAATGGCTGGGTTGCCTACCGTACCCGCAGGGAGCGGACGTTAGCCCTCGAGTCCGACCCGCATACTTATGCGAGGCCAGGGAGGTATACCGTTATGGTCAAGGTGGTGGACATCTTTGGCATTGATACCTCCCAGGCATTCGAAGTGGAGGTGAGGTAGAATGGCGAAAGCAGTGATATCGTATGACAAAGAGCTACCTGAGATACCCGACCGGCTGGCTCATCTGAAGCCAGATGCATACCTCTTCAAGAAGACTGCCGAGGAGTACGAAGTAATCGAGGGGCGCCGCCCCAGCAAGATGCTCCTGGTAAACTGTCTCAGAGGAGAGGTGAATCGGTGGCGTGACGACGGCTACCCTGGTGCTTCCCACGTGACGCAGCGCCTCTTCCAATTCTGGTTCGAGGAGGATCACCTGGTAAACGGCGAGCCCTTCCACTACTACTTCGGTCAGCGAGAAGCAGTGGAGACGCTGGTCTACTTGGTGGAGGTGAGGGGCATCCGAGACTCGAAGCCTCTTATTGACACCTTCGCCGAGATCTTCCGTAAGGACCTGTTCACTTATAGTGTAGAGCACCAGACTACCATGGACGGCAGACGCCAGATTCGGCGCTACTTCCCCGAGCTCGACGCCGATGGTCTCCAGGATCTCCCTCCCGAGAATCTACAAAGGTATGCCTTTAAGATGGCTACCGGTTCAGGTAAGACCGTGGTTATGGCTATGATTATCGTCTGGTCCTACTTCCACCGCAAGATGGTGTCCGGCTCCGACCTGTCAACCAACTTCCTCATCGTCGCCCCGAATGTGATTGTCTACCAGCGCCTGGAGAAGGACTTCGCCAATAACAGCATCTTCTATGAGCTGCCGCTAGTCCCGCCGGGGTGGCAATGGAACATAAAGCCGATTCTACGGGGCGAGAGCACCGAACCAGACCCAAGCGGGAACCTCTTCCTCACCAACATTCAGCAGATCTACGAGTTCCGTGATGAGGATTGGACACCGATCAACGCTGTGGATGCCATCCTCGGTCGCAAACCGGTGCAGGACCTTGCCTCTCACCAGCGCTCAATGCTGGAACGCCTGAAGAGCCTCCACCACCTCGTAGTGCTCAATGATGAAGCCCACCATGTCCATGATGAGGATCTAGCCTGGCACAAGACGCTGATGGCTCTTCACCAAAGCATCCCAGGCGGGCTTTCCCTGTGGCTGGACTTCTCAGCCACGCCTAAGGATCAGAATGGCACCTACTATCCCTGGATCATCTGCGATTATCCCCTAGCCCAGTCGGTGGAAGACCGCATCGTCAAGGCACCGCTCATCGTCCATCAGGTTCAGCGCTCCGACCCTGATAAGATCACCAAGGACAATGTGACCGATGTATATGGAGAATGGCTCCTTGCTGCCCTGGAGCGCTGGAGCGAGCACTACCAGACCTACACAGCACTCGGCCCTAAACCGGTGCTTTTCATCATGGCTGAGAAGAACGCCTATGCGGATGAGATTGGCAAGTGGCTGGTGGATAAAAAGAATAAGACCAGTCTGAGGGAGAGCGAGGTTCTGGTTATTCACACCGACTCCGAAGGCGAGATTACAAAGGGGTCTCTTAAAGTGGCCCGCGAAGCCGCCCGCGATATCGACTTGCCAGCTAACAAGCTCAAGGTGATTGTCAGCGTGATGATGCTGCGGGAGGGTTGGGATGTTCGCAATGTCTCGGTAGTCCTGGGGCTGCGGCCCTTCACATCCAAGGCAAAGATCCTCCCGGAGCAGGCTGTGGGCAGGGGCTTGCGGCTGATGCAGGGCATCAGCCCGGACCGCACCCAGACGCTGGAGGTTATGGGGACATCCGCTTTCGAAGCCTTTGTGCGACAACTGGAGGCAGAGGGTGTAGGGATTAAGACTGTGACTAAACCTCCAGCACCACCAATCAAGATCGAACCCGTGCAGGAGAAGGTCAAGTATGACATCATCATCCCTCTGACCCGCCCGGTCTATTCTCACGATTACAAAAAGCTCTCCTCCCTTGACCCTCTAAGCCTTGACCCGATCTACAATAGTGAAGACCTTGAGGAGGAATATCGTATTACCCTCAAGATGGAATTTGCCACCACCGAGACCGAGGTGCATCAAGCCGTCATTGCGCCCGACATGCCTCTCCTTAGCCAGGAACTCGTCTCTTCCATCACCAACAAAGTCATCGCCGAGGCTCGATTATCTAATGTATTTGCAGATCTCTATCCCGTTGTTCGGACATATGTAGCTAAGCGGTGTTTTGGTCAGGAGATTGACCTGGAGAATGAAAACATCCGCAACCATCTACACGCTCTGATACTCCAGCAAGGCATTGCGCGTTATCTCGCCAAAAAGATTGGTGAACTGACGGCGGAGAAAAGAGAGATCAAATTTGAGGAAGCTCGGTTCAGGCTTTCGGAGACGCAGCCCTTTGTCTGGCGGCGCCGCCATTTGCAGTGTGCCCATACGATTTTCAACTATGTTGCCACTTACAACGATTTCGAGTCGGACTTCGCCGAGTTTCTCGATGACTGCCCCGATATACTGCGATTTGCCGCTCTTGCTGAGAGCTTCACCCGCTTTCGTGTCGACTATCTCAGTCCCTCTGGAGCGATCAAGTTCTACTACCCGGACTTCGTGGCTGTTCAAAAGTGTGAGGATGGCAGTCTGGTGCACTGGATCATCGAGACTAAGGGGCGCAAGTATGAAGGCCTTCTCAATAAGGAAGCCAGCATCTGCGAGTGGTGCAGGAAGGTCTCTGCACAGGTTGACGAGGACTGGCGCTATATTCGTGTAGACCAGATTGATTTTGAGGGCCAAAAATATAAGAGCTTTGCTCACCTATTATTTACGATCGAACCTCCCGGTGGTCCCGCGGATGAAGGCGGACTCCTTTGACAACCAAATACCCTCGGCGAGGCTTTGCCTACGAACCTCAACGGTTAGGTAAGCGGGTTTCCAAACTATAACAATTGCATCGCCCTATTGAAGGCGTCCCCCCGTTGAACAATTCGTCAGATTGTGTGACTGCAAAGCAAGCGGCCCAACGTCAAGATAGCATCTGCCCTCTCCAAATTCGCCTAGTTGAACACGTTGACGATTATTTTTTCATTCTCAGAGACGTGAGATTCCGCCTGCTAGATCATCGGCTGTAATTCTGCCAGCCTCATAGGCATCCACTAGATTTAGCAACTCGGTAAGTTTGTCTACTCCGCCAGCCCTATCTACGAGTCGATTACGATTTATGAGGTCATGACCTGGGACATAGTCAGCGTCAGACGGAACAACCCTGCCACATCCACACTTGCATTTGCCAGCTTCTATACTCACTACCTCAGCTAATAGGCTGACGACACCATCAAAGACCCAGTCTGCCAACTCTCTGGTATATTTGGTTGCGTGCAATAGGAAGCGTTCGTCGTTGACATGCTCAAAGAGATAAACCGCGTAGGCATCGCTTTTTGGGTTGTGCCACATTTCCGCTTGCCCCTTTCGTTTTATGAGATGGCAGCCCCACGCATCCGTTTCACAGACATTATATTTGGTCATTTTTCCTCCTCTGCAAATCCGCTGGCTGGGCTACTTATGGGCTTATCGCAAAATAAAGTTTACTTTTCATTCTCTCTTTTTGCTTTTTTCACCTGCTTTAAGTCTGATCTTGGGGAGATAGTATAGTTCCATTGTGGGTTCACATCGTGATACTTGATGTTTAATTCTTTCTCCCAATCTTCTGCAGGTTTATTTATTTTCTTCCTCTTGTCTTTTTTGCCACTTCTCACAGAATTCATTTTCTTATTTTTTGATTATACATTAGAGCGATAATTTTGTCAACAAAAAGCGAAAACTCATGATTTTGCTCAGCTGGTAGCAAGCTAATCGCTTGTTTTGTAAGCATATAAACACTATATTACAGCACCAGTTCTTTGGGTATTACCTAATTTTATATCTAATCAGATTCAGAAGGTGCCACTTACTCCCCAGAACGGCGGAAATTCCTACCATTTTTGATGTTAGGTTCATAGTCCGGCTCACCAAAGGACAGGGAGGTAATGGACAGCCGACTGTGGGCTGGGGCCTTATAGTCCCTAACGATCGCGAAAGAAACCGAAACTATTTCTGCCATACATCCGGTATTTATGGTTGAAGAACGGGCTGAAGCGCCTCACATCTACTGGAGTCTTGATTGGCTCAATTAGGTCAACAAGAAACCACAGGTGAATCGGCCCAGTACCCGGAAAGTGATTCATGCACCACACCTCATTGATACAGAACGCTTGCCACGCCATTGGGCAATGTAGGCGTTGACGGTCATGATGAAAATCAACAATCCGCATTCTAATAGGGCAATGGTAGGGCTGTCCTCCTACAAGATAAAGCCATGTTTCATCCAGTCCTTGTCGGAATGGTAAGTTTTGCCTAAGCGCGGCAATGGCGTCATCGTCTGGGTTAAACGTCCACGCGTAAGCGAAACGCCCTTCTCTAGCGAATATCCCCCTAAACTCCGGGAGGAGAACTTCTACATAATCTACATCCCCATTCCTTGGTTCATGCTTAGCCTTTGCGACAAGAATCATCTATGCCTCCTGCTAGTTTATTAAATCCGGCTTCAGACTATTTTGAGTCTCCCAGGCTCGGGAAACCAGAGCTGCTCCTCAAGCAGATATTTGAACCGTTTCCTATGCTCCCTATTTTACCTCGGCGACTCTTTGGCGTCAAGTCAGAAGAAATAGCAATAATCCACAAATGCACTTTACGCTAAAATGTGACATCTCCGCATGCGTATCATGTTGGCCATACCCTTCCTGCTAACAAACTACTACATGCCGCCCCTTTTTTGATTTGCCCTGTGGACACCCAGTGTGTTGAGCAGGTAAACTAGAGATATGGTTCAACGAACCCGTCCTCACTTGACCGTCGCAGAGACACGCAAGATCACCATTAACGACCAAACCATTTCCTGCATCATCAAGCGCAGCGCCAGGGCGAAGCATGTCCGGCTCGAGGTGAGACAAGGAACGGGCCTTACGGTAGTGATTCCAAAGTCTTATAAGATTGGGCAGATCCCAAACCTTTTGGAGGCGAAGGCGAGTTGGATATTAGACAAGCTCGCAAAGTATGGCGAAGTGCAACCGCTTTGTGCTGACAGGGAAGTCAAAAGTGGCGATGTCATTCCCTACCTCGGCCGGGATTTGGAGGTGGTAAAACGAC
>QLUI01000300.1 GCA_018725345.1 Bacillota bacterium
GTAAGTATTCACTAAACCCGCTTTGAACAAAAAACGCCGCCTTTTTTTAGTAAGACGACGCTGGCTGAACCTGTTAAGTTTTCTCTGTGAGAATGGTGCGGAAATCTGGGTCAAGAGGATAGACAAAGATATCCTTGATGGGAAGGGGTGCTCGTATTTTGGTTTCCGTCTTCTGTTCCCATTTTCCCCGGCCGGTGGTTTGGCCCACCAGAATCCAATTCGCTGCTTTATAGCACGTTCCGTGAAAACGCTGTTGTTCGACAAAGGTTTCCAGTAATAGTGGTCGGTATCCATACCGTTGTTCCCAATCCGTCGGAAGCTGTTTGGCACATAGCCCCAAGATCTTGGAAGCCAGATTCTTTGACTGAACCCAAGGGAGAATCAAGAAGCGAGTATTGTTAACAATGTAGTGCAGGTTTTTGGCTCGGCTATCCTGGTTCCATTCGATCCAAGCATCCCGGTTCCTGGTTTTCCAGGCTGCTGAGGAGAAGCCAATGGCGCCCACGTAGCCGAACGAAGATTGGATCAGATAGCGCATTTGGGCGCCTCTTAACACCGCATAACCAAGATAATGATAGCGGTCAATGAGCTCATTCCACAACTTGGAAGATGCTTGGGTGATAACAGGTTCGAGAACCACAGGCATCAAGGCAGACACAGGGTGTGAAATAGGTGGCATAGGATCTCCGGCTGGCGTGTGAAGGCGTGGTTTAGAGCCCCCTTGCGGCCGCACAAACTTCGGTGGCGGCAAGGTAATTAGCTCTTCCCGATGAAGTGTCAGCATGGCCGCCCTACATCCCATCAACTTATATTCACCACTGTACTGAAACCACTGCAACGCCGAGCAGACACTGCGAGCCAATTCGGCACGGAGTGTACCAGGTTTTTTTGCTATGATAGAACGAATAAGCTCCAGATCAGAGAGGGTGAAAACCCGTCCTCTAATGGTTACAGGAAAATCTGTTTCTCGTAGTGCTATGGTGGACCACCGCCTGTGTACATCTGGTATTGTTCTTGCTCTTCCTTAGAGATATTCCAAGGAAGAAGCTCTTGCAATTTGCAGGGTTTTCCTGCATGCACAGCAAACCGATCGAGGACGTAACGCAGATAAGCTGTGGAATTGAGTTTATGTTTAGAAGCTGTTTGGATGAATGTCATCATCATAGCCGCTAACGTTGCGCTCCAGTCAGCATGCACACCGTACCAGTTTTTACGGCCTAAAGTGCCAGGACGTAAGGCTCGCTCGGCCTGATTATTGTCCATGGGGATGCGGTGGTCTTGTACGAACACCGTATATTTTGGCCAATTCGCCATCCCGGACGTAAGAATCTTGAACTGTTTTTCATGGAGTTGGGGGTTCTTGCATTCCTGTTCCATAGTCGTATGAAAATACTGGATCTTCTCTTCCAGCGTTGCTTGCGCTTGGGCAAACAAAATCTGGTCCGAGACGGCCCCTAGGCGCTGGTCATTGAGATGATACAGCTCGGCAATGCGCCCTATCCACTGCGCCGACCATGGTGCAAGTTGAGGAAAGGATACTGTTGCATCCTCGAAATGACGCCGGAAATGGGCCCAGCAAAGAGCGTGCTTGACATGGATTGCGCTTTTCAGATACTTCCGGTAGGCACTAAAGTTATCGGTAATCAGCGTTACCGTCAGGTCAGAGCCAAGAGTTCGCTGAGGCACTGTGCTCGAACGAGATGGATCGACAACAAAGAAAGTTACGTTATTTCCGCTAAACACCCATAACCAAGACAGCTTGCGCGGTGTTGTTTCCACTTCGGTGAAAGCCATGGAGGCAGATGAACCAAAGTGGCGGAAGCTCGTTTCATCCACATGCAGACGTTCTTCGCTGCGCAACTCCTGCTGAAACAACAGATAAAGAGGCAGCAACATCTCGGTCAACCGCTGGAAAATCCCACTAAGGGTTCCCACGTTGACCGAAAGACCTTCCATCGCCAGCATCAATGCTATGCGCGTCAAGGGGATCTGAAAACCATACTTCCAGCTTAGCATATAGGCAAGAAAGGCATGGGAGTACAAACACTTCGGGATCGCCTTAACAGGCGGGGGAGCTGTGACACTGGTTGGGACATGGGGGCAATCGCACGTGCGAAACATCCGTTTCCGTTTATGTCGAATGACTTTGAGTTGAATCTCCATCGTGATTTCAGTGGACTCTTCGCACAGTCCACTGGATGAAAAGGGTCGACCACATTTTGGGCAGACAGCTAGTTCCGGTGGTACATCATGGATCTGCTCCAAAACAGGAAGATGTTCAGGAATTTTCCGTCCATGCCCTTTGTGTCCTTTCTGTCCTCCGCGCTTTCTCTTTTTCTGATGCTGTGAAGAAAACGCATCGTCACCAAGGTCCGTAAAGTCTGTGGGTTGATCCTTGGAATCTTGAGGCGTAGAAATTTTAGGTTTGGATGTAGAACCAAAAAGCATTGCCTCACGATGGCGCAGAACACCCTTGGTGTGTTCTAGCTGCTCTTGAAGCTCCTTAATCTGCCCGTCTCGCTCCGCTAGTTGCGCACGCAATTGTTGGAGTTCGGCATTTTTCTGTTGCAGCTCCAATCTATAGGAGCATTTGGTGGGCCGGCAGATGGCTCCAAGGGAGGTTTGATGTGAAGTTGTAGCATGGGGTTGATAGGATAAAGTGCTCATGTAGAATGTATTCGACAAAAAATCCCTGTCGCCTGCTTGGAAATGAAAAAAATTTATTTTTTCTATGCGGGTTCAGT
>QLUI01000301.1 GCA_018725345.1 Bacillota bacterium
TCTTGAGTGCCTCGACCTGTATAAAGATTATACCCCTCGCCCTGGGGCTGTCAAGGGTAAAGGCTTTGCCCGAGCTTTCGCTCGCCCCTGACAGCCCGGCGGGCTCGGGATAACGCTTCCAGTGACAGGTCGAGGCAAGATCAGGTCGAAGCATGAATCTTATCTCCTCTCGAAAGCGATGCAACTGGAACCAGGTCGTGGGTGATCCCCTGCTTCTGGATAATGCCCAGGTACTCCTTGACCAGTCGGGGACTGAGGCCGGTGAGGAAGCAAATCTTGTTCAGGGAGGCCCCATCCCTGGCCATATCGTAGACCCGTTCAAAGTCCCTGAGGTAACGGTCTACATTGTGGGGGTCATGGTTAGTCATCCTGGCGATCTCGCTGGTAAGGTAGCCTTGAAGGTGCAGTAACAGGTAAGTTTTTCCAAAAATTGTACTTGACAGGTTTAATGAAATGTGGTATATTGAACCTAGCTTTTGGAGAAACTAAACTGTTACGTATGGAGTATTGTGTGGCGGCTGCCCTGGTTCTTGGTTGCCTGGGCATTGCCCAATTCACTGATGAGGCTCTCTTCCATCCCGAGGTGAGGAGATTAATGAGGAGGGTTTCCTCAAAAGGCGATCCAGCTTTAGAGGAACTGGCCAAGAAGGAAAATCTGCTGGCGCCGAGCAAAGTCAAGGTGATTCTCAATGATGGAAGGGAGTTTACCCAAGATGTGCCGGAAGCGAGAGGTGGCCCGGCTGAGCCTCTAAGCTGGGAAGAGTTAGAAAAGAAGCTCCTGGAATGCACCGGGCAAGTTTTACCTGCTAACCAAGCACAAAAAGCTTTAGGTTTGATCCGTCAACTTGAGGAGTTAGACAATATAGCTCTCCTCACTGATGTTTTAACGCCGAGAAGGCAACTTCAAGTTAGCACAAGATAATTGTCAGCTCTTTGACGCACTACCCAACAAAACACATTATACGAAGAGGTTTTGAAGATGTCTACTACTCAACCCATAAAAATAGAAGTGGAATCCCGTTATCGGGTTCACACGGGGGTGAGGCATAAGTTAACTTTATTAGTTACGGCGTTAGCTCTAGCTAGCGCACTCTATACTATATTAGACGTGCCTCTTTACCTCCGCTTCCTTCCCCACTTTCTGCCCCCGCAAACGGGGAGCTTAACTATAGGCCTCTTCATGTTTCTTGCGTTTCTTCACTTTCCGGCAACCAAAGGCGCTTCAAGGGAAAGAGTGCCTTGGTATGATTGGCTTCTTGCCATCTTAAGCCTTCCACTCCCTTTATGGGTGTCCGTCAATTATATGAGGCTGATAACGGAGGGTCTGGACATGTTTCCTCCACCCTACTTAGTAGCTTTAGGAGTACTGATGGGTATCGTGACTCTTGAGGCAGTACGACGAAGTATGGGTCTCCCTATCACCATTCTTGTAATTTTCCTCTTTATTTATCCGTTGGTGGGCTCACATATGCCCGGCATCTTTTTTACCCGGAGTTGGGGGTTTGAAAGAGTAATCGGCCACCTTTTCTACGGTGAAGAGGGACTACTCGGTCTTCCCCTATCGGTGTTAATGCGGATAATTATAGGCTTTTTTGTTCTTACCGCTTTGTTCAGGGTCTTTGGGGGAACTAAGTTTATTAACGATTTCGCACTAGCTATAACTGGCGGGGTTAGGGGAGGGCCGGGCAAGGTAGCTATAATCGCCAGTGCACTATTTGGATCGGTGTCGGGAAGCGCTCTAGCTAATACGGCTGCTACAGGCTCAATCACTATTCCCCTTATGATAAGGACGGGGTATCGCCGTCACTATGCGGCGGCGATAGAAGCAGTAGCTTCTCCGGGTGGGCAAATAATGCCTCCCGTAATGGGCACTGTCGCCTTCATTATGGCGGAATTTCTGGAGATACCGTACGCCCATATAGTGGTGATAGCGTTCATTCCCGCCTTGCTTTATTTCGGGTCAATATTCTTGCAGGCAGATTTTCAGGCAGCTAAGATGGGGTTAAAGGGTATTCCCAAGGGTGAGCGTCCTCTTGTTTGGGGATCGCTAAAGCAAGGAGTGCCCCTCATCTTGGCTTTGGGTACCCTTATTTACTTTCTGATTATTCTCAGATGGAGCCCTGGTAAGTCAGCATTAATAGCTAGTGTTGCTTGTTTCTTGGGTGCCTTTATTTATAGAGAAACACGACCTAATTTTAGAAAGCTGGGCGAGTTTATCGAGACGGTAGGCAAAATGCTTACCGAGCTGATACCGATGATGTCAGCACTCGGTATAATGGTCGGCGCAATTATGCTTACCGGAGTGGGGGGCACCTTTACCAGAATGCTAACAGGTATGGGGGGGGAGAACATTCCTTTGCTAATGCTAGCTGCCGCAGGGGCTTGCTTTATTCTAGGTATGGGCGTTCCTGTAATTGCGGTATATATGTTAACAGCCTTATTTGTGGCTCCCGCGTTTGTACCCTTGGGTGTTCCTCTAATTGCTGTCCATTTTGCGCTTCTATATTGGTCAATTCTCTCTTTCATCACTCCGCCGGTTGCTCTGACTGCTATCCTCGCTGCCTCAATTGCTGGGGCTAACCCAATGAGAACCGGACTGCGAGCAATGGCTCTGGGGGCCACTGCCTATTTCCTCCCGGTCTTAATACTTCTACAGCCCGCCCTACTTCTTTACGGCGACGCTGGTACCATAGTTTTCTCAATAGTCTGCACTATCCTGACTATCGCTTTCTTAGCCATG
>QLUI01000302.1 GCA_018725345.1 Bacillota bacterium
GACTCGTCGGAATAACCGATTCCTAAACAGCTTATTAAAGGGAGAGGGGAGCTGTAAGTGCGTAGTTATTTGCGGTTGAAAAAGTGCGACGTATCAATTATAATAAACACGTCATCTGCTGGTACATAGTAAAATGTATCCTGCTAACCTTGCTAAAGGGGTGCTTAGTGAAGTAAAATATGGGGGTAGCGCGATGGAAACAAGGTTGGAAGGATTACGTGAGCAATTTAAGGAACATAAACTGACCCCGCAGCGCAGAGTGGTTTTGCAAGCATTGCTTGAGAACCAGGAGCTGCATATGAGTGCAGAAGAAGTCTATGTTTTGGCCAAGGAAAAGGATTCCGAAATCGGTTTTGCCACCATTTACCGGACGCTGGACTTATTGGCAGACTTAAACATTATCCATAAATTGAATTTTGGTGACGGGCGCAGTCGCTATGAATTATGCAATCTGCCGTCTGAACACCATCATCATCATCATTTAGTCTGTTTGAACTGTAACCAAATTCTTGAAGTAAAAGAGGATTTGCTCCACCAGCTAGAAACCCTGATCGAGCGGGAGCATGGCTTTCAGATTGTGGATCATCGTGTGCAATTTTATGGCTATTGTTCCGATTGTAAAGGAAAATAAGTTTGAAACACGGAGGAAAATTATGAGCAGAAAAAATAGGAAGGCTTTGCGTTTTGTGAGCCTTTTTTTACTGATATTGTTGTTATCTGGCTCACCGGGAGAAACCGTCACGCCGCCCTTTACAGGAGAAGGTGAGTCTGTAGTTTTACGCGGCCTTGTTCTGGCAGTAGAAGACTTGGAGACGGATGAAGAGACGCAGGACTTCGTCCAGTTGGAGCAAATGGTTACTGTTGAAATCACCAGTCAGCCATTTCAGGGCCAGCAGTTTACCATCCTTAATTCTCTGATGGGGCATCCGTTGTTTGATTTATATTTGACGGAAGGGCGGCGGGTTATTCTCTGGGGAGAAGTAGACCAAGAAGGCAAACTGCGTGCTATTTACCTACAGGATTTGGTCCGTGACAATTATCTTTACCTGATAGGAGCTATATTTGTTTTGGCTTTGCTGATTGTCGGTCGGGCAAAAGGGTTGCTTACGGTGGTGACTTTGGTTATTACCGTGGTGGCAGTGGCGCAAGTTCTTTTGCCGCTGATCATCAGAGGCTATCCGCCCATCCCTGTCACATTGCTGGTAGCTACCGCGATAACAGTAATTACATTGGTCGGTACCAGCGGATTGCATAGAAAAACTGCCGCAGCAGCCATCGGTACTGTCGGTGGTGTGCTTGTGGCAGGGCTGTTGGCTTTTTGGATAGGCGATGCCGCCAATCTTACCGGCTTTTCCAGCGAGGAAGCGCAGATGCTTCTTTACATGGAAGGAGGGCCGATTGATGTACGTGGACTTTTGTTTGCCGGAATAATTATTGGCGCGCTTGGCGCAGTGATGGATGTAGCCATGTCTATTGCCGCCACATCTCATGAGGTATATTGTGCTAACCCGGCAATTTGTTTGCGAGATCAGATTAAATCCGCCATGAATGTGGGCCGTGATGTGATGGGTACAATGGCTAATACACTGATTTTAGCGTATGTGGGCACTTCAATGCCACTATTGATCTTGTTCATGGGCTATGATGCCCAATTTCTCACGATTGTGAACTCAGATCTTGTGGCTACGGAAGTAGTACGGGCCATGGCTGGAAGTATCGGCTTAGTTGCAGCCATTCCGCTGACGGCCGTTTCTGCTGGCCTGCTCACGGTTCGTAAAACCAAAACTTTAAATCGGTAGCTCTACTAAAGAGGAGGAAGCTAAAATGGGGGAAGCATATCAGGAAAAAAAAGCACGGCTGGAAGCCTTGTTGCAGGAAATGGGCAGCGTCCTGGTGGCATTCTCCGGTGGTGTTGACTCTTCCGTGCTTTTAGCCATGTCAGTTCGCACATTAGGCAACAATGTTTTGGCCGTTACCGCAGTCTCGGAAACTTACCTTCCGGAAGAACTAAAGGTAGCCGAAGAGCTGGCAGCAACACTGTCTGTTCCACTCGAAGTAATTGAAACAATGGAGCTGGCCATTCCGGGGTTTGCTGAAAACCCACCGGATCGTTGTTATTATTGTAAACAAGAGTTGTTTGGCAAGCTTAGCAGGGTGGCTGCCCAGCGAGGCTTAGCATGTGTGGCTGACGGCTCCAACGTTGATGATACTGGCGATTGGCGCCCGGGGTCAAAAGCGGCGGCTGAGTTGGGGGTGCGCAGCCCCTTAAAAGATGCGGGCTTTAGCAAAGAGGATATCCGTCAGCTGGCGCGTGAATTGGAGTTAAAAAATTGGGACAAACCGGCCATGGCTTGTCTTTCTTCACGTTTCCCATACGGTCAGGCGATTACAAGGGAAAAAGTGGAACAGGTGGCTGAAGCGGAACGCTATTTGCGCAGTTTAGGTTTTGTTCAACTCCGTGTGCGCCATCATGGCGATACGGCTCGTCTTGAACTTCCGCTTGACAGGCTGTGTGATGCCGTTGCTTACGCGCCGCAAATCGTTTCCCGCCTTAAGCAATTAGGCTTCACCTATATTTCTCTAGACTTGGCCGGCTATCGTTCCGGCTCCATGAATGAGGTGCTTTAGGCTGAGTTTGCTTGGACGAGCAAGTAAAAGCCAGCAGAGCTACGGAAGCAGCCGGTCAGTGAGGGCGGCCCTTTTTCATTTGTACGGGAACAAGCGTTACATCC
>QLUI01000303.1 GCA_018725345.1 Bacillota bacterium
ACTCCAAGCAAGTTATCTTTTAACCGAAGCACTGGCGTTTCCCTCACCTTCGGTTGCTTCGTAGGACGGGCATCTTGCCCGTTATCAGGTATGGCGGGGGACAAGCCCCCGCGCTACGAAGGAAGGCTGAGCGCTGAAGGCTGCCAAGAGCTAAGAGCCAAGAGCTAAGAGCCAGCAATGGAGACAAGAACCGGAGTTTATATCTGCCACTGCGGGCTGAACATCGCCACCACGGTAAATCCGGGAGAGGTGGCGAAATATGCCGATTCTCTTCGTGGGGTGGCGGTCGCCCGTGATTATATCTTCATGTGCTCTGATCCGGGACAGGCGCTGATCATGAAGGATATCAAGGAGCAGGGGCTGAACCGGGTAGTGGTGGCCTCTTGCTCGCCGATGCTCCATGAGCGCACCTTCCGCCGTGTCTGCCAAGAGGCGGGGTTGAATCCCTATCTCTTCAAGATGGCCAACATCCGCGAGCATTGCAGTTGGGTGCATAAGGATGGGGCCACGGAGAAGGCGAAGGCACTTGTGCGGGCGGCGGTGATGAGGGCCTATCATCAGCAGCCCCTGAAGGCGACGGAGGTTCCTATTAACCCGAACACGCTGGTGGTTGGCGGGGGCATTGCGGGGATACAGGCGGCCTTAGACATCGCCAATGCCGGCTATAAAGTCTATCTAGTGGAGCAGGATCCCTCTATTGGGGGGCACATGATACAACTGGACAAGACCTTCCCCACGCTTGACTGCTCGGCGTGCATCACCACCCCGAAGATGAGTGACGCCGGCTCGCACCCTAACATCGAGCTTCTGACCTACAGTGAGGTAGCGGAGGTGTCGGGCTACATCGGCAATTTCGCGGTCACGATAAGGAGAAAGTCGAGATATGTAGATGAGAGCAAGTGTAATGGGTGCGGGGAGTGCGTCGCTAATTGCCCGGTGCGGTATATTCCGCAGCCAACTGAGAAGAAAATAAAACCGCCTATTATGCCAAGAAGGGAATGGAACGAAAAGGAGGTGGAGATTGAAATCGATGGGATAAAGGTAAAAGCAAGGGAAGGGATGACTATTTTAGAAGCTGCCCGGGGGGCGGGTATTGATATTCCTTCACTTTGTTACCATCGAGCTTTAACTCCGCTCTGAATATGTCGAATTTGTGTAGTAGAGTTGATCCGAGATGAAACCTTTAGTCTTGTCCCATCATGTGTTGAATTAGTCAAAGAAGGATTGGTAGTAAAGACGAGGAGCGAAGAGGTGATAGAGTGGAGAAAGAAGGTGATCGAATTTATGCTCATCAGCGCTCCTAATGCAAAAGCTATTTTAGATTTGGCCAAAGAATATGGTGTTGAGGATCCAAAAATTAAAATTGAGGGGATGAATTGTATCTTTTGTGGGTTATGCGCTCGAATGTGTCAGGAGAGGATAGGGGCAAGGGCGATACCTGTTTCTGCAGAAGTTTTTAGGAGCGAGGAGAAATGCTTAAGATGTGGTGCTTGTGCCTTCATTTGTCCGACTAAAGCGATAAAGCCGGAGGAGTTTGACCCCAAAGCAATATCTATCCCGTTTGAGTTTGAGGTGGGGATGAAATCAAGACCTCCTATCTATATCCCGTTTCCGCAAGCTGTCCCTAACCTCCCGGTGCTTGACAGGGAGAGGTGCGTTCATTTCCTTACCGGTAAATGTGAAATCTGTAAAGACTTATGCGAGGCAAAAGCTATCGATTTCGAACAAACAGACGAGGTTGTCGAGGTGAAGGTGGGGAGCATCATCCTGGCCACCGGTTATGATCAATTCGATCCCTCGGTTATCCCGGAGTACGGATATGGAAGGTATGAGAACGTCATCACCGGGCTGGAGTTTGAGCGGCTGTCGAACGCCGCCGGGCCGACGGCGGGGCAGATACTGCTCAAGAATGGCCGGCCACCCCGGAGTGTCGCTATTATTCATTGTGTGGGCAGCCGGGATAAGAACTTTCACCCCTACTGCTCCCGGGTTTGCTGCATGTATGCCCTGAAGTTTGCGCATCTGATCAGGGAGAAAACCGACGCCGAAGTATATCAGATGTACATTGACATGCGCTGTTTTGGGGAGGGGTATGAGGAGTTTTACGAGCGTGTGGGGACCGAGGATGGGGTGAACTTCATCCGGGGGAAGGCGTCGCAGGTAACCGACCAGGCTTTGAACGAGGAGGAGGAAGGGAAGCTCATCGTCTGCGTGGAGGACACCCTGTTGGGCAGCTTCATGCGGGTGCCGGTGGAGATGGTCATCCTCTGCACTGCGCTGGAGCCGAGGGCGAACGCGGAGGAGGTGGCCCGGCTCTTCTCCATCGGACGCCGAGCGGATGGATTCTTCCTGGAGAGGCATGTCAAGCTTGCCCCGATAGCGACCATGACCGAGGGGCTATTCATCGCCGGGTGCTGTGAATGCCCTAAGGACATCCCGGACACGGTGGCCCAGGCGAAGGCGGCCGCCTGCGATGTGTTGAGTCTGCTGGCGCGGGGCAAGGTGGAGATCGAGCCCATCGTTGCCTCGGTGGACGAGGAGGTCTGCTCCGGCTGCGGCCTGTGTGGGATGGTGTGCCAGTATGGTGCACCCTCGCTCGCTGAGCTTAAGAGAGTGACGGTGGTCAACCAGGCTTTGTGTAAGGGTTGTGGCGCCTGTGCCGTCACCTGCCCTTCAGGGGCGATGAACTTGAGCCATTTCACTCGTCGCCAGATGCTGGAGGAAGTGGAG
>QLUI01000304.1 GCA_018725345.1 Bacillota bacterium
ATAAAATTATTAATTATAAATAGAAAAAAATGAATAATTTATTGAAAAAGATTGTAGCGATTACTGTCGGTTTAGCAATGGTAGCTACAATGATGCCAATTACTCCTGGACAAGCTGGAGAAACCCCGACTGTTGAAGATCTTTTGGCGCAGATTACCGCTTTAACATCGCTGGTTACTAACCTACAAGAGATAATAGCTGGACTTCAAGCTGTTGACCCGGTTGACCCGGTTGACCCGAGAGTTGCCATTAAAGGCATTCCAGCAGGTTTTACTTTTGAAACAAATCTGTATCAAGGAATAACCCATGCTGATGTGGTCCATCTAAAAGCTGTTTTAGCCCATGTAGGTTGTCTTGATGCGGGCTTAACTACTCAACGGTTTGGCTCAAGGACATTGGCAGGAGTAAAATGTTTTCAGGGAAAATACCGAACCGAGATTGAAAAACATCTTGGCCGTTCAATTGTTAGGACCGGCTTTGTTGGGAAAGGAACAAGGTTTCAGCTTAACGCTTTATTAGCTGTTGTTCCAGAAATTCCAGTAGTTCCAGTAGTTCCAGTAGTTCCAGTAGTTCCAGTAGTTCCAGTAGTTCCAGTAGTTACTGCCGAGCCAACCGCAACTTTATCTCCTGACACTCCTGTTTCCGCTGTTTTACCTTACGGAGCAACTATGGTTCCGGTCTTAACTTTTAACATAGCTGATAGTAATAGGGATTTAACTATTACTAATATGATTTTCAAGAGAACTGCAATAGGTAGAGCGGATGACTGGACAGGACTTTGGCTTTTTGAAGGTAATGTTCGGCTAAATGATTTTGGCAGAACTATTTTGGCTGATACTCAGAAAACTGAATTTCCCGGCTTAGGAATTACTATTCCAGCTGGCAAAACCAAAACATACACCTTAAAAGCTGATGTTGTTAGAGCTGCTGATCGAGTTGGCAACCAAAGCGCTTTCCAATTAAATGGAATTACCGCTAATCTTGGCATTATTGGACTGCCTTTAAGAGGCAATATAATGTCTATTGGTGGAATTGGCACCAGCGAAGTTCGTGTTGAGAGAGGATTGCCTCTTTTAAACCCAATGGTTGGGGCTCAGGACGCGGAAATTGCCAGTTTTAGAATTAGAGCTGGCGATAATCCTGTAAATGTTAAGCAAATTCTGGTTGAGGTTAGAGGCACTATTTCCCGGGGAGAAGTTACCAATTTGAAACTTTATCACGGAGCAACTCTTTTAGCTGAAACAGCAGCTGTTAATGTTAACGACAAAGCTGTTTTTGTTATTTCTCCGGCTTTATCTATTGCCAGAGGCGCTGTTGAAACCCTTACTGTCAGAGCTGATTTAGTTGGCAGAGTTGATGAAACAGTGCGAACAAGAATTGCTTTACCTCAAGATATTATTGCTATTGACCAGCATCTTGGCTTTGGAGCTATTGTTTATGTTGATGCTACTGCTAGAGTAGTTGGTGGTATTGGTGATATCATGCTTCAAGGCGGAACCTTGACCTTGACTGATTTAGGTCCTACACCTGGCGACATTGCCAGAGGAGCAAGAAACGCGGTCTTAACCGGGATAGGAATGACTGCTGACAGAAACCTTGAAGTCAGGAGTTTAGAAGTTGCTCTTGCTGGTACCATTGATCGAGCCCATATTAGCGATCTCAGAATTAAAGATGCTGACACAGGCGTAACTTTAATGACTGGTACAGCTGATGTCGGCTATGTGACAATGTCCGGCGCTTTTATTCTTAACGCCAATATTACAAGAAATATAGTAATTACAGTTGACATTGATGATAGAGCTGCTGCTGATAGCACCATTAGAGCTAATTTAGTGATGGCCGGCGCCATTGTCCGCGACATTGCTACTGGCGATAATCTTAGGGATGCTGACTTTGTTCCTTTAACTATTTCTGGGGACAGACAAAACATTGTTGCTGCTGGCTTAACTGCCGCGCTTTTAGCTCATCCAATTTCTGCTACTGTTGTTACTGGCGCAAAAAATGTCCAGGCTATTGGTTTGCGATTAAGCGCTGCTGGTTCTAATATTACTGTTCGGGGAATTGACGCCAAAGTGTATGTTAATACAGCTCCTGCTTTTACTGCCCCAGGTGTTGCCAATCCAAATACAGTTATCACTTTAGCTCGCTTAATGGATGGCGATAGGGTTTTGAGTGCCAGGACATTATCCAATATAGTTGCTACTGCTCCTGACCACAGCCATGGCTTAGTTAGATTTGACGGTCTTAATATCAGTATTGCTAAAGACACTACCAAATCCTTGGTAATAGAAATTAACACTGCTTCTGGCTTAGCCGCCCCTGATCGTTTTGCGGCTGTTGCTGTTTTGGGCGCTGGTATTGTTGCTGTTGACGCTGACAATAGACCCGTTACTCTTGATGCTAATATAAATCCTTTAACCGTTGGTTTTACGCCTGCCCGATTCACAACCATTGTTCCATTCGGAACTTTAGCTGCTGTTATTGCCCCTGAAACGCCTATATCCGCTATTATACCTGTAAGTAATAGAGCCGTTGGTGTTGATAATGTAGCCGTAACTAAAGTCAGATATACAGCTACTAACGAGCCAATCATTATTGAGGAGTTGAGAATTGCTATGGCTGCTGGCGCTACTACTACTGCTACTGCTTTCAGAGGAGTTGACCTTTATGATGGCGTAACTCGGGTTGCTTCAGCCACTTTCGCTGCTGGTGCTACTACTGTTGTATTTA
>QLUI01000305.1 GCA_018725345.1 Bacillota bacterium
GACACAACTGTCCTTGCCACCTGAAAACGCCACATGGAAGCAGTCGAGCCTGTCCTTGTACTTCGTGTAGACAGCCAGTATCTTCTTGACCGTGGTCTGCTCAATGATTTCAAGCATCTCGCGGTTTGCCTCCACCATTGCATCTATGTCAACGGGGCGAAGCGATATGCCTTTCGGTTCCGGCGTTACCGGATTGCCGTCCTCGCCGTTTGGAATGATAATCTCAGGGGCGGTGTAGATGTTGCCGCCTTTTAGCTTTGCGACAAGCGTTCCGCGATAATAGTAGTTGTTCGCCTCCGCCCACATATATGGGCTGTCGGTCTGCTTGTCGTACTTCCAATGCTTATTAAAGCCCAGCACGTCCAGTTCAGGAGCGTAAACCGGGCGGGGTTCTTTGGAGAACCCGTTCGGCGAGGAATTAAGAAGTATTCCGCCTGTTTTCCTGTCGTAGGTATACGAGTACATCTTCAATCCCTCCTTTCTCGTATAGCTTTCGCCTTATCTATAATTTCATTAACTTTGCTTGTTGTGCTTCTGCCTGTGTATCCGGCATCAAAGAGGAATCTACCCACGGCGCTGTCCGTCAAGGGGACATCGGCATTCGCAACGGCGTCAGTCATAATCTCGGTGTAGTTCAAGCCGCAACTTTTGCGTATAACCGCTCCGGCGTTGCGCGAGTTCACCGACGGGGTATCGAACCGAAACTTCTTGCTGAACCGTCGACAATAACTTTCGAGCAGAAACAAGTTCCAAGTCTGTCCGCAGTCAGGGTAAGCCCCGAAGGTTGTGAAAGATTTAAGCGGCAAGTAGTCGCCCTCAATAAACAGTTCGATTGCGGCATCAACCGCCTCGGCATCGAAGGGGACAAACTTATCCGCAACGTATGTCTCTTTATCTATACGAACCAGAACAGTATTGCCCGCTTCCATCGGAATCCAACGGTGAACTTCACCCGTTAGTTCCTTTTCGTAGTTCAGCAGGTCATCAAGCGAGCATTTTTCGATAGTTCGGCAATAGTCTTTCATAATGGTCAGTGCGTCGAGGGTGTCGCCCTTGCGCGTAACGATTTTGCCGCTCTTGTCAAACTTGTCCGACAGGCAAATGCGGAACACGGCGTTGTGAACCGCTGTGACAGACAGTTCATAGTTGCGCTCCTCGATTTCCCCGAAAGGCAAGTCGGTGATGGATGCATAACCGCGAGCGTTGCATTCTTTCATAGCGGCTTCACGAATGGTTTCCCGTTCCTCATCGCTGATGTCAATTCGGCTGACGTGCGAGAAGGTCTTCACGCTGCTCCAAATGAAATTGCCGTTCTGACCAAGGGCGTACTTAATTCGCTCGATGGGTATGTACTGTAACCGTTCAGCGAGTTGCTCGTAGGTCAGTAGCACATCGTCGCCCCAAACGCGGAGTATTTCGCTCTCAAGAGCGGCAAAGATGGAAGCGTCCGTATAGCCGAAATAAGCCTGCGTGAAAGATAGCTTCGGGAAAATTCTACGGAGAATGCCAATCAGCATATCTTCCGAGATAACGCTTGCGCCGAACAGCCAGTTCTCATTCTTGGCATAGAACTCAGCAAAGAAGATAACTTGTGCGCCGTCGGCGAAGTATTCCTCTGCCAATTCCTTGATTCGTTCTTTTGCCTCTGCCGACACAGCGTAGACTTTGCCATCAAAGACCGTTCCACAAGCCGAAATGTACCTTTTCAGTTCCTCGTCAGACAGCGTGATTGCCTCGCCCAAATCCTCTGCAGCAAAAGACCGAAATCGCGCCAACTCAATCGGAGAATTCAGCCTGTAACCGTTGGCGAAGTGTGCCGATAGCACGTCCATCAGTTGTTCAACGACCGCAGGGTCAAGCGCAGACGTCGGTGAAGCGGCAGGTTCAACATACGCTGGACGTGAATATGACTGCGTCGACCGCACGGGTGCGCCATCTTTTGGCTCATAGGTGATAACAACGTCATCCAAGTCCACGCCGCAGTGCTGACACAAATTCTTTATAATCGTGACGACGGTCTGCGGGTTGTAGTTAGTATATATCCACTTGCCGTTTGAGAGCAGGGAACAAGTTCCGAAGTCTGCTTTGGTCGGCAAAAAGAACATCTTACTGCCATACATCGGCTTGCGGTCAAGCGTTGCGAGGTTAGGGTTACCCTCTTCAATGAACCGCTCCGTAATTGCGACAAGCAACTGAGACCAGTTTTGCTTATCAAGTACAACGGCTCGTCCTTTTATCAAGCAATTCACTGGGCGTGTTTGTGCACAGAGTTCTGGATGCGTAAAGTCCACAAACAACGTCATGTCATCATGCTTCTCTGTAGGGCCAAGTACGGCCGTATCTTGTGGAATCGATGTCTTTGTGTTTTCAACAGCAGTCAATTCGTTCGATAAATCCCTTGCTTTTTCATACGGCTTGTCTTTCAGAAATTTCAAGTACAATTGCCCGGCTGTAAGGAAAACATTGTATGTACTTCTATTGGTTATGCGTAACAGCTTGTCGTTTAGGAGCCTGTTGTACACTGGTTGGAATACGGGGTGTTGTGAAAGACTCCATAAGTCAACCACACACATCTTCTTTCGAAGTACGTATTTCGAAATACTGTCAAGGCAATTTGCCAATACAGCAGGGGCATACTTTTAGGAATGTCCTTCCGAAAGCCAAGCAAGAAAAGCATCTCTCAATGAAACAGATGACAAGTAAGCATGCTGATTGGCATGTG
>QLUI01000306.1 GCA_018725345.1 Bacillota bacterium
ATCCAGGAGGGCTACAATAGCATCGGCGTCTCCGCCTGCTATAGCAGTAAGGAGGGTCTGGAGTTCCGCTTTGGTAAGGTCGATTTTGCTATGGGTGAACCACATCTTGTAACGCTCGGCAGACGGTGCAGCGTCATCCTTGATGACACTGGGAGCACCAACACTATCCCAAGGGACACCATTGCCCACATTCCAGGTGACTTCGGATTTTTTCACATCCCAGGTTATACCATCGCCTGATTTGGCATAGCCAATGACGGTACTGGTAGCATCTACGAAGTCCAGGATGGCTTTGGCGTCTAGATCTCCTATACCGGTTAGAAGTTTATCCAGATCCAGGATCGCCATAGCCTCTATGATTTTGCCGAAGCCGATGTCTCGTAAACCACCTATGATGTCAAGAATGTCCAGGTCTGGTTTGCCATGGGTGAACCACATCCTGTAGTCATTGGCACCAACCTTGATGACCGAGGCATCTACTACATACCTTTCGTCTATGATAATGGGAGCGGCTAAAGTAGTGAAGCTGAGCTCATCGCCATAGACCGTCCCGTCTCCCACTGCCTTGGCTCGGAAATAATAGGTCGTATCCGGTGCAAGGCCAGTGATGGTGGCGCTGAAGACACCGACCTCAGTCATCTCCACTGGAGTGGTCTGCTGATCCAGAGCGCCGGGGGTAGTACGCCACTGGAAGCTGACCGGCACCGAAGCCGCCGTGCCCAGGTCAGTCAGGTTGCCGTGCAGGATAGCTGAGTTATGGGTGACCTCGGTGGCCTCCTGGGTAATTACTGTAGGAGGCTGCATCTCGGTGAAAGTAGCGGTTACCGTCTTATCGGCATCCATGGTCACCGTAGTGGTGGCGGAATCGTGGTCGGTCACATCGCCGGTCCAATTGACAAAGACCCATCCGGTCTCCGGGCTAGCGGTGAGGGTGACTTCTGTTCCGGCCTTATAACCCTCAGCCGGCTGGGGAGGGCTCAGGCTCACCGTCCCGCTGTCAGCGGGATCAGCGGTCACCGTGAGAGTGTATCTCGGCAACGGCACCAGAGTGACATCCACCGTAGTTGTAACTCCGGTAGTAACCACTATGTTGTGGATAAAAGCCGGTGCCAGGTCGACCCCCTCCGGAGGATAAACCTCCATCTCATGCGTGCCTGCCGCTAAGCCAGTGGTGGTATACTTACCGTCGGCATCGGTCTGCGCCCATCCATGATGAATCCGATCCTCACTCAATACACTTATCCAAGCACCAACCACTGGGTTTTCTGCATGACAAATTACTCTGCCCGAGATCAGGCCGCCTTCTTCCAGGGTGACATTCAGCGTAGTCGTCTGGCCGGCAACAACCACTATGTCAGAGATGCGGGCTGGTGCTAGATAGACCCCCCGTGGTGGGGTGACCCTCATCTTATAGGTACCGGCTGGTAAGCCAGTGGTAGTATAATTACCCTGGTCATCGGTGTGCGCCCAGCCATGATGAATCCAATCCTCACTCCATACACTTATCCAAGCACCAACCACTGCGTTTTCTGCATGACAAATTACTCTGCCCGAGATCAGGCCGCCTTCTTCCAGTTGTATGATAACCGCCCCATGGATATTCTCTAGCAAAATGGGGATGGGCTGTCCATCAACATCGACCAGCTTCACCGGCAGCTGGCCTGCCAGTGGGTTGACAAAATCAATATTCGCGGTGCCCTCGCCGAGGCACTTAAAGGTAATGGTTGCCAGAACCTTGCCCTCCGGGCCGACAGATACCGGCGAAGCGGGGGCTAGCAAGGTGAAGACGTAACTTATAGTTCCCGCAGCATTATCGGCTTCGGCTCGAGCGATGAAATAACCGCCTATTTCCGCAGAGTGGATAAAATACTGACCGGGTGTGAAAGCAAAGAAGTCGGTGGATGGGGCAATCTGGGTCCCATCCTTTGCGCCGTCCTTATCCACCACCTCGAGCAGGTTTTTATCGAAGGCTAAGTGAACCTCCGCCCCATAAAGGTTGCTCACATTCTTGATCCTGATCTGGACGGTGGTGGTTGCCCCCACCTCCACCGTCTGAGATGGCGGGTCGAGAAAGACGGACGCCGCTCCTTCAGAAGCGGCGACTTTCTCAGATAGAACTAAACCTCCAGGCAGACTCAATAGCAGCGCTAAGACCACTACCAGTGACCACCCCGCTCTCCACTTTGTGCTTTTCTTGCTCATGATGCCCTCCTTTGAAGTCAATTTTCACCTCGGGACTCTCGCTCAGATAATCCTCGAAAATCGTCGCCCCACCTGGTACGTAACAGTTTACTTTCTCCAAAAGCTAGCCCATGTTTGACATTTCGAGGGATAAGCCAGCTTTGAGCCGGCTTTGTTTGAATGTGGCGCTCGCCAATGTGTGATGACAAACAGAGGCTTAAAAGTGGTATTTTGAATCTGTTTTCAGACCCAATTGTCAAACACGGGCTAGGTTCATTATACCACATTTCATTAAACCTGTCACTACAATTTTGGAAAAACTTAGCTGTTACTTTTCCTAACCCAGACAAGCCGGTGTCCCCTTGGACAAGTATTATATCACGTCTCAGAAGTTTTATCAAGCCCCCTTTTGGGAAAAACTTACCTATTACCCTGGTCCCAAGGAGATACATCAATCCACTATAAGGCTACCACAAAATAATATTTTTGTCAACCCCCTTGTTAGATAAGATTTAAAAGTGCACTGTTCTTGGC